>JAFGTO010000240.1 GCA_016934095.1 Candidatus Glassiibacteriota bacterium | reverse complement strand
GGATCGTTTTCTACCGGAACCGCCGGGTTTCCACAGTCAGCAGAGGCGCGGCTATCGGCGGCCGCTGACAGCAACTCCCGGAGCTGTCTGACACTCGGAGCCACGGCACCGGCCGTCAGGCTGCTTTCAGCCAATATACAGCGAACGAATCGGAAACTCAAGCAGCAGCCTTCTTTCCCCTTCCGGATCTCATATCTCAGGACAGTATGCAAACCGTAATCTCCGCCAGCCGGCGAACCGACATCCCCGCCTTTTACCTGGATTGGTTTATCAGCCGGCTCAGGGTCGGCGAGTTCCGCCTGAGCAACCCTTTCAACGGCAGGGAGCGGGTGGTCCAGGTGAGCAGGGCCTCGGTGCACTCGCTAGTGTTCTGGTCCAAGAACTACGGTCCGCTGCTTGGTCGGCTGCCTGAGCTGAGAGGGTGGAACCTTTTTTTCCAGTTCACCCTGAACAGCGAGGACAAGCTGCTGGAGCCGGGTGTCCCGCCGCTGGCCGAGCGCAGGGAACAAATGAGGCTGCTGGCCGGGATTTTCGGCCCGCAGGCGGTCCGCTGGCGTTTCGACCCGGTGGCCTGTTACGAGTCCGGCGGCGGGAAGCGCGATAACCTGGGAGGGTTCGAAAGCCTGCTGGACTTTGCCGCCGGGATCGGGCTCAGGGCCTGCACGGTCTCTTTCATGGATCCCTACCGCAAGATCGACAAGCGGGAAAAGCAGGTCCCCGGTTTTCGCTTCATTTACCCGGACCACGGCCGGATGGTGGAGACAGCCTCGAGGATGGCCGCGCAAGCTGCAGGACGCGGGATCAGGCTGTCAACATGCTGCGAGCAAGAGCTCGCCCGGTCCGGGATCGACAACCTCTCGGGCGGCGGCTGTATCGACCATGCCCTGCTGGCAGGACTTTACGGCGGATCGCTGAGCCATGTCCCGGACCGCGGCCAGCGCCGGTCCGCCGGCTGCCTGTGCCATGAGAGCATCGACATCGGGAGCTACCGCGAGCAACCCTGCCGGGGCGGCTGCCTTTATTGTTATGCCAATCCCCTTATCCGATGGAGGAGTTAAGTGGAAGAATGGATCGACTTGAGAAGTGATACGGTAACCAGGCCCTGTGAGCAAATGAGGCGGGCGATGGCCGGGGCCGAGGTAGGCGATGACGTGTATGGAGAGGACCCGACAGTGAATGCCCTGCAGGAGCGGGCGGCTCAGATGTTCGCGCGGGAGGCGGCGCTCTTCGTGCCCACCGGCTCGATGGGCAATGCGGTATGCCTGGCAGTGCTCTGCAGTCCGGGCAGCGAGGTCATCTGCGACAGGCTGAGCCATATTTATAATTACGAGATGTCCTCGATGGCAGCGCTCTCCGGGCTGCTGCCGCGGGTGCTGGATGGGCCGGCGGGCGTGCCGGAAGCGGCCCAGGTGGAAGAGGCGATCCACCCGGCGATTTACTACCTGGCGCCCACGTCCTGTATCAGCCTGGAGAACACGGCCAATGTCGCCGGCGGCAGGGTCTGTCCCAGGGAAAAGATTGAGCGGGTCCTGGCAGTGGCAGCCGAGCGGGGCATACCTGTGCACCTGGACGGAGCGCGAGTATTCAACGCGGCCGTGGCCCTCGGTACCGAGGTGGCCGGCCTGACCGCGGGGATCGACTGCCTGATGTTCTGCCTGTCCAAAGGGCTGGGCGCTCCGGTGGGTTCGCTGGTGGTGGGCTCGAAAGATTTTATCAGGGAGGCGCGCCGGGTGCGCAAGCTTTTCGGCGGCGGCATGAGGCAGGTGGGGATACTGGCGGCGGCCGGGATCTACGCCTTGGAGAACAATGTCGAGAGGCTGAGGCAAGACCACGAGAATGCCAGGTTATTGGCCTGCGGCCTGGCGGAGCTGCCCGGCCTGGAAGTGGACCTGCAGACAGTCGAGTCGAACATCATCATCTTCCGGGTAGGCCCGCCTGCGCCGGAGGCAGGGGAGCTCTCGCGGCGTCTCAGGGCCCTGCGCGTGGTGGCCGACCCCATGGGCCCGGACCGGATGCGGGTGGTAACCCATTTGGATGTAGACAGGAAGCAGCTGGAAGTGGCGCTGGCGGCCTTCAACAAGGCTGTGAAAGGGTAGGGGGTATCAGGGAAAGAATTCTTTGGGTGCAATCCCGGAGGCGGGGGGCGGCGGTTGCGCCTGAAGGGCGCGTCCCGCGGCGGAATACGCCGGGGGACGTGCGGCTTGCGCCGCACAACCGCCGCCCCCGCGACCTCGTTCTCCCAGGACCGGGGCCGCCTCAGTCGGCTGCCTTGAGATGGATGCTGCCCGCGGAGGTGCTCAGGTCTATTTTCGGGCCCCCGCTCCCCAGAGTGCCCTCGATATGGGTCTTCTTGATTTCCCCCACCACCTCTATAGGGAATTCGGTCCGCACGCTGCCCGCCGAAGTCCTGGCGCTGACATAGGCATTGGTCTCCCGGGGCAGGGTGATTGTAACGCTGCCGGCGGAGGTATGCAGCTCGCAGTCGCCAGCAGGGGGCTCATCCAGGGAGACTTTGATGCTTCCGCCGGAAGTCCTGGCAACCGTGTTGCCCCTCAGGGCGCTGATCACGATGCCCCCCCCGGAGGTCCTGGCCTCGAGGAAGCCCTTGAGCTCCTCCACTTTAATTGACCCGCCGGAGGTGCGCAGCACGGTATTGCCGGTAATGCGGGCGGCATGGACATGGCCCCCGGAAGTCCTGGCCTCCACCGGGCCGCTGATGTCGCCCAGATCAATGCTGCCGCCCGAGGTCGAGGCGCTGACAGGCCCGTTTATCCCGCTCAGGTCTAGGCTGCCGCCCGAGGTATGTACTTCCAGCCGGCCGGTTATCTCGCCGGCATCTATCCCGCCGCCCGAGGTCTTCCCGCATACCTCACCCTCCAGCGAGTGCAGGCCGATCCCTCCGCCGCCGGTCTTTATCTCTACGTTGTAAACCCTGGGTACCGTTACCGTAAATTTGACTTTCTTTCCCCGGGACCAGAAAAAGCTGAAAAAGTCCTGCCGCTTCTTCTCCCCGCGCACGGTTATGTTGTCGCCGTCCCGGGTGAAAGTCAGGTCGAGGATCTCCTCGATGTCCCGGTCGGAATCCACTACCACCCGCACCGTGTTACCCTCCCTGCCGGCAACCTCCACGCCGCCGAAATCGCTGTGCAGGCTCAGGGTGCCTCCGGGATCCACCCGGAAAGTCCGCTCGAGGTGTTTGGCCCCGAAAGAAGTGCCGTAGGCCAGCAGGACAGACAGTAAAAGGACGGCTGGGATCTTGAGACCTGCATCTTTCATCGTTACCTCCCGGGATGGATATGATAAGCCATGAGATGTCCTGTCCTTATCCTTTTCGACTTGCTGCGGGAGAAAATAGTTTCAAAATATTTTTTCAGTTTGATTTCTTAATAATCCCGGCCTCTAAGAAACCTGGCCGGCCGGGAGCGAGTGCCTTGTCAGGAGGGGGAAAGCAGTTTATTTTAGATGAAAGAAAGCGCAGGCTATGCCGCGGGACGGAGAGGTGTCCGAGTGGTTGAAGGAGCCGGTCTCGAAAACCGGTGACGGCGCAAGCCGTCCCAGGGTTCGAATCCCTGCCTCTCCGCCATTTTTTTAAAAGAGCGGCCAACTTTTTTCAGGACTCACCGTTATGATAGCCCAGGTAACCGGAAAACAGGCTGCTATAGAACAGTTATGCAAGCGTTTCCACGTCCGTCGTCTTGAACTTTTCGGGTCGGCTGCAGAGGATTCATTTGATCCTGATGCAAGCGACATTGACTTGCTGGTTGAATTTGATCCATTGTCTCCGGCCGAGCATGCAGATGCCTTTTTTGGCTTACAGGAAGAGCTGCAACAGGTCCTGGGTTTCCCTGTTGATTTAATAGAGCGGACCCCTATCCGAAACCCTTACTTCTTACAGTCCATCGACCGGAAGAAAGTAGTGTTGTATGCTGCCGCTTGAGGGCGCTTTTACTGTTAACCTGTTCATCTCCCGTAACGTTGAACTTTTCACAGGCCGGAGTTTATAAAATAACGAGTGTGTCCTGAGTCTG
>JAFGTO010000239.1 GCA_016934095.1 Candidatus Glassiibacteriota bacterium | reverse complement strand
GCATCCTGCTCGATGGCTCCGGACTCGCGCAAGTCCGCCAGTTGTGGGCGGCGGTCCTGGCGGCCTTCCACTGCCCGCGACAACTGGCTCAAGGCCAGCACGGGTAGATCAAGCTCCTTGGCCAGGGCCTTAAGCGAGCGGCTGATCAGGCTGATTTCCTGCTGGCGGCTTTCCTGCCTGCCCTGGGCCCGCATCAACTGCAGGTAATCGACAATAACCATGCCGATGTTCTCGCTCTTGCAGAGCCTCCGCGCCTTGGCCCTCAGCTCCAGCACGGAGATCTCCGGGGTATCATCGACAAAGATCGGGGAGTCGTGCAGGCGGTTGGCCGCATTGTTCAGGTTGTTCCACTCGAGATCGGTCAACCGGGCGGTGCGCATCTTGGTCACCGGGATACGGGCCTGCGAGCAGAGGAGCCGCTGAACGACCTGTTTCTTGCTCATCTCCAGGCTGAAGATGGCTACCGGCAGCGGGTCCGGGTGCTCGCGCAGCGTGCCGCAGCCCAGGACGAGGGCCAGGTTCAGGCAGAAGGAAGTCTTGCCCATGCCGGGCCGCCCGGCCACAATCACCAGGTCGGAGGCCTGGAAGCCGACAGTGATCTTGTCCAGGTCGCGGAACCCCGAGGGCACCCCGGTCATGGTGATATTCTGCTGCGAGCGCTTCTCGAGGTCGTTGATAATCTCGTGGATTATGGGATTGACCGGGCTGAACCCCTCTTTGAGCCGGAAGTCCTGGATCTGGAAGATGCGCTGCTCGGAAGAGTCGATCAGCTTGTCCACGTCCTCGACCGGCTCGTAGGCCTCCCAGATGATGCCGGTGCAGGACTCGATCAGGCGGCGCACCATGTATTTTTCCAGCACGATCCGCGTATGGTAGGCGATATTGGCCGCCGTGGGGACCGAGCCGAAGACCTCGAGGATATAAGAGCGGCCGCCCACCTCCTCCAGGGCGCCATCCTTCTCCAACTGGTCCGCCAGGGTTACCGGGTCGATCTCGACCGATTTCTCGTAGAGCGAGACTATGGCGTTGTACAGCTTGCGGTGCGCGTCGAGGTAAAAACACTTCGAGTCAATAGTCTCCACCGCCACGCTGATCGCATCGCGGTCGATCAGCATTCCTCCCAGAACACTGATCTCTGCCTCCTGGGAGAAAGGGACCTTGCGGTCCATGTTTTCCAGTTCGATCTGTACCCTGTCGCTGATTTGAGTCTCCATTATTACCTCAGAACAATACCGGATAATTCTTATTTTTTATCTTGAGCGGGGACAAAGACCCGGCCGCTGGAAGGCTTGCCTCCGAGCTCTTCATAGAGGCGGCGGGCCAGTAGCATGTCCTCCCAGGTGTCCCGTTTCAGGGACTGGTTCCGCAGCAGGGCGGCAGGGTGGTAGGTGCTGACCACCCGCACTCCCCTGAAATCAGAGACCAGGCCCCGCAGGTGCTTGAGAGCCGCTTCCCTGCCGTGGAAATAGCAGGCGCTGAAGCGGCCCAGGGTCACCAGCACTTTCGGCTCGATTTTCTCGATCTGGGCCAGCAGGTAGGGCACGCAGGTACTTATTTCGTCCGGCTCAGGGTCCCGGTTGCGCGGCGGCCTGCACTTGACCAGGTTGCCGATATAGACTTCCTCCCTGGTAAACCCGATCGAGGCGATGATCCTGGTCAGGAGCTGGCCGCTGGCTCCGACAAAGGGCAGGCCCTGGCGGTCTTCCTCGAAACCAGGCCCCTCGCCGACAAACATCAGGTCGGCCGTGGCGCAGCCCGCTCCGAAGACGAAGTTGTTCCGGCTTTGAGAAAGCCGGCAGAGGGTGCAGCCGCTTATCCTCCGGCCGAATTCTTCGAGGGGTTCCCCTGGTGCGGAGAGAGTGCCGGCCTGGGGGAGGGGGGCGGCGGCCCCGGCGCTTTCGGGCGCCGGGGGGTGCGGACTGCCGTCCGCACCCCGGCCGGCGGGCACGGCTTCCGCCGGCCGGCCGGCCGCCGCCCCCACCCGCCGTGAAGCCTCCGGAGCAAAGATAAAATCCTCGCCGGATTCGTGCAATTGGCGAAAGAAAGATACTGCCAGAGACCCTGGTTTTATCATGTTTTCCATCGCAGTTCCTGCTATTTATCGCGCTTACCGGCAATCAGCTCCAGGAGTTTTTCCGCGACCTGGCGTTTAGTCAGCACTGGCAGCTCGAGCCTGGTGCCGTCGGAGCCGAGAACAGTAACCCGGTTGGTGTCTGAGCCTGGGCCGGAGCCTGGTTCGAGGGCGTTGTTGACCACGATGTAATCCAGCTTTTTTTTGCGCAATTTTACCGCGGCGTTGTCCAGGTCGTTCTCGGTCTCCAGGGCGAAGCCCACGACAACAGCTCCGGGTTTACGGTTAGAGGAGCAGTAGGCCAGGATATCACGAGTCTTTTTAAGTTCGAGAGTAAGCGAGTCGGAACCGCCCTTTTTCATTTTTTTCCGTGCGGGCCTGAGCGGAGTGAAATCGCTGACCGCTGCGGCCATCACCAGCAAGTCTGCGGAGGGCAGCAGGCGGCTTACGGCCTTGTACATCTGGTCAGCGCTGACTACGTCATGCCTGGAGACGCCGTGCGGAGTGGGCAGGCTGCAGGGACCGGTTACCAGGTTGACTTTGGCTGCTCCCATGCGTGAGGCTGAGGCAGCAACGGCGAAACCCATCTTGCCGCTGCTGGCGTTGGTCAGGTACCTCACCGGGTCGAGAGCCTCGCGGGTCGGGCCGGCAGAGACCAGCACAGTCAGTCCGGCCAGACTGTCCGAGCCGCACAGGAGGTGCTCGATCCTTTCCACGATCCGCTCGAAGCCCGGCAGCCTGCCGACCCCCTCGGTGCCGCAGGCCAGGCGGCCGGACTCGGGAAGCATCAGGTGCACGCCGCGGGCTTCCAGGACAGCCAGGTTGGCCTGGGTGGCAGGGTGTTCGTACATCACGGTATTCATGGCCGGCACCGCCAGCACCGGGCAGTCGCAGGCGAGGTAGGTTGTCGAGAGCAGGTCGTCGGCGATTCCGTGGGCCAGCTTGGCCAGGCAGTCGGCAGTGGCCGGGGAGATCACGAAAACCTCGGCAAACTCGGCCAGGCTCACGTGTTCGATGCCTCCCGGGTCGATCGGGCTGAAAATATCGCTGCGGACCGGGTTCCCGCTCAGGGCCTGCAGGGTAACCGGCCCGACAAAACGGGCCGCATTGCCGGTCATCACCACCCGGACCTCTGCGCCGGAGCGGACCAGGCAGCTTACCAGCTCGCAGCTCTTATAGCAGGCGATGCCTCCGGATAGCCCGATCAGGATACGCCGGTTTTCCAGGATGTTTTTCACGGCCGGACCTTGTTTCAGGGTTTGTCCAGGTAGAGTTTCGCGATTCCGGCCGGGTCGGACAGCCGGTTCGTTTTCAGCTCTTCTGCACGGATGACCTGGAGGACCTCTTCCACTGTCTGCTCGAGGTGGTCGTTGACCACCAGGTAACCGAAATCGGGAAAAGAGGCGATCTCTTTGACCGCGTTTTTCAGGCGCACCTCCAGGTGGTGCTTGTCTTCAGTGTGGCGCTTGACCAGGCGCCGTTTAAGCTCCTGCATGCTGGGCGGTATCAGGAAGATATAGACCCCGTCCCGGTAGCTGTTTTTAAGCTGCCTGGCTCCCTGCACGTCAACGTCCATTAGCAGGTGGCTCCCCCCGGTTAGTTTCTGCTCGACCTGGCTGCGCAGGGTACCGTAAAAGGAGCCGTGCACCTCGGCCCACTCGGCGAATTCCCCGGCGTCGATCTTTTTCCTGAACTCGCCCTCGCTCAGGAAATAGTAATCGCGCCCGTCTTCTTCCTCCGCCCTCCGCTCACGGGTGGTGGCTGAGATCGAGTAGCTCAGGCCGGTATTGGTTTCCAGCAGCCGCTTGATTACAGTGGTCTTGCCCGCCCCGCTGGGCGCTGTAATGACCACGATGAATCTCTTGCGGGCAAAGAACTCAGCGCTCATTTTCTCTTGAACCTTCCAAGGGACTTTAGCCGGCGTCCGCCGGCCGTGAGAACTATTCTATGTTTTCCACCTGCTCTCTGATTTTCTCGATTTCTTCCTTGCAGGCGACCATGTGCTGGGCTATCTCGGCATCGTTGGCCTTGGATGCCACGGTATTGACTTCCCGGTTAAGCTCCTGAAGCAGGAAATGCAGCTTGCGTCCGATCGCGCCACCTTTTTCGAGCCCGGCCCGGAAAGCGCCGAGGTGGCTGCGGAAGCGGACTTCCTCCTCGCTGAAATCCCACTTGTCCGCATAGATGGTGATCTCGGCGAGCAGGCGGTTTTCATCGACTGCATCTTCGCCCATGGCAGCGATGACTTTTTCCCGCAGGCGGCTCTCGAGCTTTTGCAGACGGTCCGGCTCGTGCAGTCCGGCCTGCTTCATATGGTCCGCCATGCTGTCAAGGCGCTCGACAATGTCGACGGCGAGAGCCTGGCCCTCGCGCCGGCGCATGGCCAGCAGACGGTCCAGGGCCTCGTTGGTTGCCTGCTCGGCTACGGACCAGAGCCTGTCCTCGTCCTCATCAGGGCTCTCCCGGGTGAAAATATCGCTCAGTCGGCTGAAAGTGTCCACCGTCGGCTCGCCCTGGATACCGAAATCGCTCTTCATCCGGCTGAACAGCTCCTGGTAGCGTTTGATGATCTCCGCGTTCACCGACAGGGTTTCGACTCCTTCCCCGGTTTGTTCCCAGCTTAGCTGGTAGGTTATGTAGCCGCGTGAGATACGTGTCTTGATCAGCTCTTTTATCCGGTCCTGAAGTCCGGAGAGGACACGCGGGACCCGGATCGAAAAGTCGGCGTAACGGTGGTTGACACTGCGGATCTCCACGGTGAAAGTACCCTTTTCGAAATTTGCTTCCGCCCTGCCGAAACCGGTCATGCTGGTGAGCATCTCGTTTCCTTTCCTAGTTCGGTTGAAGCCTCCCCGCGTCTTGTCGCGGGGAACGCGCCCGGGAGCTCAGGCCGGTTCAAGCGCCCGGTGATTCCTTTCGTGATGCCTCCTGTCCGGGCCGGCCCGGGTGTTTCTAATTGTAGCGCGGGACAAAGAAGCAGATTAACATCGGGTCGTTAGTTTGGCTTTCCCGGTCGAAGCTGAACCGGTAAGTATGTCTTCCCTCCAGCACCTGGACCACGAAGACTCCCGGCCAGCCGGCACTCCAGCCCTGGTACCCGTACAAGTACAGGATATCGGATGCCACGGCCTGGAAGCTGATCTCACCCAGGGGTTCCTGGTCCTCCCTGACATATATGGTGTAGGTCGTGCTTCCCGCCTCGTTCCGCCGGGTCTCCCGCGGCGAAAAGCAAGCCAGGCTCACCACGATCAGCTCCTCGGGACCGGTCATTTCGACCTCGATTGACCGCTCCCAGTCCAGCCGGTGAAATATCTCTCCCTCCCAGCGCGAGTCCGGACTGGAAAGCACTACTTTATCGGTCGCTCCGGCGGGCGAGACAAACTCCAGGGAGCTCAAAGACTCCAGCAGGTGGTCCGGCAGTCTTTCGAGCACTACCAGCGGCACCGGCCCTTCCCGCAGGCCCAGGCGCTCCAGGGTGGCGGTCGTCCCGTCCGCAGTGCGCTCCCCGGTCCAGGTCACCGCCCGTTTCCCTCCCCGGTAGGTGTTCGTGGCTATCAGCTTCGAGACCAGAGCGCCCGCACGTGCTGTCTTGACCGCCACGGTTTTGGCCCCGCGGGCCACTGTCGCCGCCGGGTTGCCGGCAGGATCGACCTCTTTCTCCCTGTTGGCCGAGCAGCCGGCCCAAAGCGAAAACAGCACGGCCGCGGCCACCGGCAGGATCAGACCGTAGCCCGCCTCGCGGCGGGAGGTATTTTCGACATCCCACCGCTCGATAAAAAATTTTCCAGGCAGTCGGATCATCCTTCGAGACCTTAGCTTATTTCTTTTCATTCAGCGCCTGCTTAAGTGCCGCGTGCAGGGGACGAGGCAGGGTTCTCACCCGCATGTCGGGACCCACGCAGATATGCGTGGTCTGTCCAGCCACCACCACCCGGTTCTCGCGCGAGATTTCATACCTGAAAGCCACCTTGCGGCTCTGCACCGTCTCGAGAACCGTGCGGACCAGCAGGCGCTCCTCGTAGCGGGTGGGATGGATAATCCTCAGCGAGCAGCCGCTGGTGGGAAAGAGAACCCCCTCCTGCTCCAGCCGGCTGTAAGGGAACCCGAGCTGCGACAGGAAGTCGGTGCGGCCGACCTCCATCCAGACCAGGTAATTTGCGTGGTAGACCACACCCATCCGGTCGGTCTCGGCATAGCGCACGCTGACCTGCGATTCGCTGGTATAGGACAATTCGGCTCTCCCTCGGCTTATTCCAGTTGCAGCTCCAGCAGGGCGGAGGGGTCGATCCGCGACCCGCGGTAGCGGATCCCCCAGTGCAGGTGCGGTCCCGAGGCCCGTCCCGTGCTTCCCACCGCCCCCAGCACCTGTCCCTGCCTGACTGTGTCGCCCTCGGCTACATCGATGCGGCTGAGGTGGAAGAACATGCCGATCAGGCCCAGGCCGTGGTCGAGGTAGACACTCTTGCCGGAAAAAAAGAAATCCCCGGTCAGGATCACCCTGCCATCGGCAGGGCAGATCACCGGCTCGCCTTCATCCGCCGAGATGTCCACTCCTGAATGCGGGCTGCGCGGGGCGCCGTTGATTATCCGGCGGTGGCCGAAGCGCTTCAATTCTCCGTCGAGCGGGGGAATGAAGCGTCTTCCCCAGTAAGCTTCCTCTGCCCAGTGCGACCACTTGCTGTTCCGCAGCTTGTTTTCCCTGTCGATACGCTTCAGGGCCGCCGAGTCGGGAAAGACCTTGGCCGGTTCCAGGGTCAGCTCCTGCACCGGGAAATCGGCATCCCGCACCGTAATGTCTTGCCTCAGGGTCCGGCTAACCCGGCCGCTGTGCCAGAGCTTGACCGCCAGGGGATAGGTGCCGGGCCTGGTATCCATGTCCACCCCTAACAGGGCGTAAAAACTCCCCTGAGCAGAGCGGATAAAGGGCAGGGCCTTGCCGTCGAACGTGCCTGTGGCCGTGTCTGTCCCGGCCGCGGCCTGAACATCCACTCGCACGATCTGTCCCTGGACCGGGGTACTCTCGGAAAGGCTTAAACCGGTTTCGGCCGCCGCAGGCGACTCCGGTGCAAGGCTCAGCAAGCTTGCAGCAAGCAGCAGGCAGGCGCCAGGGCCTGGCTTTATGTACGGTTCTATTTTCTTAAGCAACTGCAATTTTCGCTTTCGCCTGGATTTCGAACGAGATTGCCCTACAGGTTTCGACAGCTTGCTAAGATAATATAATAACCAAAGACGATAATAATCAAAGACAATAATCTCTACCGGATTTTAAAAAAACAACAGCCGGTAATAGCCGGCTGCGCTGGAGAGGGAATTGTGCCGGAGGCGGATGCTGACCGGATCGTCCGGGAATGCGCAGATGATGCCGGAGAGTT
>JAFGTO010000238.1 GCA_016934095.1 Candidatus Glassiibacteriota bacterium | reverse complement strand
GGCGATAGCGGCCTCGCTGGTGGTGCTCTGCGTGGTCTGCTACCTGGCCGCCGGGCCTCTCGGCCTGCCCAGGATCTTGATCATCGCAGTCGCAGGCACGGTCTGGCTCTGGCTGGCCGGGGTGATCGTGGCCCAGTGCACCGGCATGACCGACTGGTCGCCGATCAGCGGCCTGGCACTGATCGCGGTGACGATCATCCTTTTCTTCGCCTACGGCATCAACCACTACACGGGAATAATACTGGCGGTGCTGATCGGTGCCACGGTCTGCGTGGCGATCAGCGAATGCGCGGACATGATGCAGGACCTGAAAACAGGCTCGATCGTAGGCGCCCGCCCGGCCCGCCAGCAGGCGGTGCAGCTCCTTTTCAGCTGGCTGGGTCCGCTGATTACCGTGGTGGTGGTCGACCTGATCTGGAACGCCTACCGTTTCGGGCCCGGCACCTCGATCGCCGCGCCCCAGGCCCAGGCGCTGGATGCGGCGATAAACGGGATTATCGGCGGAAATGTCCCGGCCGGCAAGTACCTCACCGGCGCCCTGATCGGCGGCGTGCTCTCGTTCGGCCCGATCGGCGGGCTGGGAGTGCTGGTCGGCCTGTCCATGTACCTGCCCCTGGTTTACATCCTGCCCTACGGCCTGGGCTGTGCAATCAACCTGGCGAGCGACAAGCTGAAAGGCACCCGCTGGGTCGAGAACAAGGGCGTGCCCCTGGCCGCGGGCTTTATTGTCGGGGATGCGATAGTCGGGGTCATCTACGCCATGATCCGGGTGGTGTCCGGGTTGATGGTCCAGTAGCTTTAAAATGGGAGCAGTAGTGATCAATCGCACGGTTTCCGGTTATCTCCTCTTGACTGTCTCCACGGTGGCCGCCTCGGTCTTTGCCTCGCCGACCCCGGTGCTCACGCTGCCTTTCACGGTCTCGCTGGCGGCGATGGCTTTCTCCCTCTGGCTGGTGCGCAGGAAGCAGGCTCCCGGCGAGCCGGCCCGGGAGAGCGAAGCGGACGCTTTCGACCACCTGGCCTGCCTGGAATCGGTTGCCGGTGCATTGGCCCGCCTGGCTGAGCAGGAAAGCCTGACCTGCGGGCAGATCCACCGCGAGCTAGACCCGCTGATCGAGGGGGCGGTGTTCGACTTCGCGGTCAACCGCGAGGCCCTCCTTGCCAGGCTGGACTACGGGGCGTATTCCAGGGTGGTCGGAGACTTTACCCAGGCCGAGCGCATCCTCAACCGCGCCTGGTCCGCCGCCGTGGACAGCTACCCCGGGGAGGCTGTCGACATGCTGCGGCTCGCCCGCGAGCTGTTCGAGGAGGTCGCCGCCTTGCTGAAGCGATACCTGCAAGCCCCTGCCGAAGTGCAGGAATGATCCCGCCTTTGCTCCCACCGCAGCATTCCCCTTGCCTTACCCGGGTCTCTCGACACCATCGAAGGTACTTTGTCGGAACCTGCCCTCACTTGACACTCCGGCGGGCGCAAGAGGCATTCCCGGTTGACAGTGCAGTCCTGGAAAGGTATCTTGATTCTGATAATCAGGGAGTCCGGGTAGTGCACGGGCCGGTGGTGGCTCACGCCGGCCGGGTGATACGATTTCAAGATACCGGCATGGTATTAACTCACTCAATGGGGACTCGAACATGCGTGGACCAAGGAGTTTTATCGCGGTTTGTGCGGCCGTTTCCGTGCTGTTGAGCTTTGTCCTTGCCTGTTCGCCGGGAGGCGACAAGACGGGCGGGGAGCCTGCTGTCTCCAGGAGTCCTTCCTGGGTGGTGGTCGAGCCGGGCACCCATCCGGGGCTGCTTTTTTCCGCCCCGGAGATACCCGCGCTCAGACAGAGGATAGACGGCGGCGGCCTGGCCGCCGAAGCCTGGCAGAAAGTGCTCGAGCGGGCGGAAGCTCCGGCTGAGGGGGACAGGCGTGCGGAAAAGCTGGCAGCAATGGCCCTGGTATACCAGGTTACCGGCGACCGGGAGGCCGGCCGGGCCGCGGTCGAGCTGCTGAAAACCGTCCTGGCCGAGATCGATCCCTTTGTTTACCACCGGGAAATCGACAGCGACTTTTTCGCCACCGACCGCTGGCCCATACCCTTGGCTTATGCCTGGGACTGGCTTTACCAGGTGATGGACCAGCAGGAAAAGGCCCTGATCCTCGGCGCAATAGAGAACTGGATCAAGGCCCTCTACGAGCATACCGAGTCCTGGTGGTGGCAGGAAGCCTCCTACAACTGCGGGGCGATCCCGGTGGGCGCGCTCGGCCTGGCCTGTACTGCGATCCAGGCGGAGACCTCCCACCCGGAGTTCGAGAAGTGGTTCTCCTCAGCCGTGCGGAGGATCAGACGTAACTTTTTCCCCAACGCCTGGAGGGACGGCGGGATTTGCTGGGAGGGGCCCTGTTATGCTATCGTGGGCCTGGAAAACCCGGTGCAGTTCGGCGAGGCCCTGAGAAGGACCGGGGGGCCGGACATCCTCTCCTCGACAGCGGCGATGAAAGCCATGCAGTACCTGATGTTCCAGTGGCTGCCCCAGGAGGGCTGCGCGCCCATCGGGGATAACACCAACTACGGACGCAGGGTGTTTGCCGCCGAGTACCTGCTGGGTATCGGTGCCACGGCGGACGGCCCCGGGCTGTGGACTTTTGAGCGCTACACCGACCGCAGGCGTCTCGACCCGCTGATCGCTTTCCTCTGGTACCCGGCCGGCCTGGAGCCGGTCTCTCCCGCGGATGCCGGGGTGCTCACCTCGCGCTACTTCGAGATCACCCGCAACCGGGCCGGCTACCTGTTCAGCCGCAGCCGCTGGGATGACGAGCGCTCGGCGTTTTTCGCCTTCGCCACCCGCTACGAGAACCAGAACCACCAGCACTACGACATGAACACTTTCCTCTTCTCCGCTTTCGGCGAGGATTTCGGCACCCATAAGAATATCTTCCCTTACGGCCACGAGCACCACGGGGTGGATTTCGAGCACAACATCGTAATTGTCGACCAGGGCGGGATGCCGGCCGACGACCGCAGCAATTCCTGCGGGGACGACGCCTCGATGTACGGGCTGCTGACCGGCCTGGGGACCGGCCATTTCGCCGACTACGTGCGCGGGGATGCCAAGGACTCGTACCAGGACCGCAGCCTTCCCTCGACCCTGCCTGCCATGCGGGCCGAGCGCTGCTGCCTGTTCGCCAAGCAGGGGCCGAACCCCTACCTGCTGGTGGCGGATGACATCCAGAAGAGCGGCCTGGAGCAAGATTACCACTGGCAGTGGTACGCTCCGGTGGACCGGGTCAGCGGGGCCGGTACCCCGGATGACCCGCTGCTGCTCGAGGGCGACAGCGCCTGCTGCGCTATCAGCTTTATCCGGCCCGCTAAGCCGGAGATCGGGTTCGAGGTGGTGAGAGGCGGGTCGCAGAGGTATCCCCTGGAGCTGGGCCTTGTCCGCTGCAACCGGCGCGGCCTGAGAGTGCAGTACGTGGCCCTGGCTGCGGCCTGGGAGAAAGGCGCGGCCCGGCCGGAAGTCAGGCCCGGGCCGGCCGTGGAGGGATGCCCGGGTGCGGTGAGCCTGTGGGTCGAGGGCGAGACATTCAGGGACCTGATAGTCTGGCAGCCCGAGGAGGATTGCGAGACCCGCGGAGAAGAGGTGTCCTGCGGCGGGCTTGCCACGGACGGTTTCCTGGCCATGGTGCGCACGGACAGGAAGGGCAAAGTTTCAGGCTACGTGCTGGGGGATGGCACCCGTCTGGATTTCGGGGAACTCACCCTGGTGAGCGCGCCCGAACCGCTGAGCGTCTCGGCGGATGACTTCCAGGTGCACGCCACCGGCAGAAGACAGGCCCGTCAGAACCTGCCCCCCCTGCCTGCCGCCGGCAAGGTCAGGAAGCTGCAGCCGGGGGCCGCGGTCTATGCGGACGGCGAGCTGGTGGAGCGGTTGGAATCAGCCGGGCAGATGGTAAAGATCGGGATCTGACGGAAATGGAAGCAAGTATGTCTCGAGGAGAAGACTATGGAACCTAAATGGCTCGAGTGGTCCAGGCAGTTGCAGGCGGTCGCCCAGAACGGGATCGCTTATTCCAAGGACCGGTTCGATGTCGAGCGGTTCGAGCAGGTGCGCCGGGTCGCCTCCGAGATCATGGCCTGCCACGCCGGGGTGGAAGCGGATTATGTCCGGGGCCTCTTCGCCGAAGAGCTGGGCCCGGCGACCCCCAAGGTGGACGT
>JAFGTO010000237.1 GCA_016934095.1 Candidatus Glassiibacteriota bacterium | reverse complement strand
TCTTTCGCCGTTCGTTCAGCTGCATCACCCTGATTTATTACTGTAGGAAGCGGTAGAGTCCTGAGCTGTCGTACCTGGTTAGGGTAACTGCGATCTTTTAGACCGGAAGGGAGAAATCTGATGCAGCATTTAGTTGATTGCTCTAAACTAATAAACCTTTGCGAGAGGAGGCCTGATTGAAGAAGCTTTTGTTCCCGTCAATCCAACCTTAAACAAAGGAGGCTTTACCGAGAGAGAGGAAATGTTCGATAGGCGATTGTCTAAAAAAGCTCATTCGGGAGGATTTATGTCAAAAAGTAGCAAGTTCTCCGGTTTGCCATCAGCTTTGCTGAGTCTGGTCGCTGTGACCCTGCTCTTGGCTGTTCCCGTATCGGCTCAGCTATCAACGGGAAAGGTCGAGGGCGAGGTGGTCGACAAAGAGACCGGCCGGCCATTGGCCGGGGCTCAGGTGGTTATCGAGGGTACCCGTCTGGGTAACATAACCAATGCTGATGGTTATTATTTCATTTTGAACGTTCCGCCCGGCCGGCGGGATATAACGTTCTCCTTCACCGGCTACCAGCAGGTTACTTTCACCAACCAGCTGATTCTCGCAGGCCAAACCGCCACGGTGGATGCAGCTATCAGCTCCACGGTGATCGAGCTGGGCGGGATCACAGTGGAAGCCGAGGCCGACGTGCTGATCCCCAGAGACAACACGGTGACCAAGCACCGCCTGACTGCGGACCGGATCCAGGAAATGCCCTCGACCAAGCTGGAAGACCTGCTTGTGCTCGAGGCCGGGGTGCAGAGCGGCGGCCAGGGAGGTTGGGGCCGCGGAGTTCGTATCCGCGGCGGCCGTGTCGGCGAGAATGTCATGGTCATCGACGGGGTCCCGGTGCGCAACTACACCGCAAATCCCTTCCGCAGCGGCCTGGGATGGGTCTGGGAGCAGGAGCTCGGCTCGCTCGGCGAGGATGTCTCTCCCCTGGAGTTCTCCACCGGGTCGGTTGAAGAAGTCGACATAGTCACCGGGGGTTTCCAGGCCGAGTACGGGAACGCCCAGTCCGGCATTATCAACGTGGTCACCAAGGAAGGCGGCTCCTCCCTGAAAGGTAATGTCCGCTTCACCACGGACGAGCAGAACCCCAGAACCGCAGATTACGGCTACAACCAGCTCCAGGCCAATATCGGCGGGCCGGTTCCCGGAATCCCCAACCTGTTTTTCCACGGCTCCAGCGAGATCCAGGGGATGGCCGACAACTCCCCTACCCATGCGGACGAAGGCTTCCGCGGAATCGACCAGAGGTTTGTCGATATCCTCAACAATGCGGTGCGCAACGACCAGGTGCTGGGCAACCAGATGCCAGCCTATACCCTGGAAATGCTGCAGACAGGCCGGGCGTTCTTTGCCGACAAGATGGGCCTGGACTCCAGCCTGTTCTCGCCGAGCAACCCGGTGCGCCAGCCTTACAACTGGTCGGACAGGACCCTGGCCAGCGGCAAGCTCACTTATTCACCGGTCAAGGGACTGAAATTTGTCGGCAGCTCCAATTTCTCCCGCTTCCAGCGGTCCTATCCCGGCGACTATTTCGATAACGGCAGGATCACTCCGAGCATGGTTTCCCACCGGAACTGGGCGGCGGACCCCGATACGGTGGTAGTGATCCCGCAGACCTACGGCAGGAGGACCCGCACTTCCAACCTGCTGGCCGGGTTCAACTGGGATTTTTACCAGTCGTCGTTGCGCAACGCCACCCTGCAGTTCCGCTACACCGATTTCAGGACCCAGGACGTCAACAGCTCGAACCTGAAGGACGATTACACCCGCGACAATACTTTCATGAGCTGGTCGGCGCACGATATCCCCTTCGAGGTGGAGACTTTCCCCAACCGGGAATTCCCCAGGACCCCTGAACAGGCGAGAATTTACTATCCGGACGGGGTGACCAACTGGTCGCACGAATACGGCTACCCCACCCCGTTCCTCTATGTAAATAATGCCGAGCTCTACTGGCTGACTTACCGCTACCTCCGCGAGGAACAGCGGAACTACAAGGCGGACCTCGACTTCCAGCTCGACCGCCGGAACAGGGCCAAGGTCGGGTACCAGTATACGGGCTTCGATAACCACAAGTTCGATATCAACCCGATGACCGGCAGGAACCAGCGGGACCTCAACAACGAGTTCAACTACAAGCCCAAGATGTATGCCTTTTACCTGCAGAACCGCACGGACCTCGGCGATTTCGTGTTCAACTACGGCATCCGCTACGACTCGTTCAAGCCTGAGAACAACTGGGGTTTCCGCTACGGCGACCAGTGGGGAGAGACTTACTTCCCCAGGGACATCAATGAGTGGTCCCCCCGCTTCGACGTGGCTTTCCCGGTTACCGACAAATCTCAGATGCGGTTTGCCTATGGAGTTTTCACCCAGCTGCAGAGCATGGATTTCATTTTCAGCGGCTCCAATCCCGGCAACCTCGAATACTCGAGGACCGATGCTTTCGAGGCCGGTCTCAGCTACCTGCTCTCCAACGACATGGTGCTGGACATGGTGGCCTATTACCGGGATGTTACCGGCAACCTGGCCACCAGGGAGTTTTTCAGGGACTATTACATGTACCATACCGAGCGCAGGGTGCGCACCTGGGAGACCGGGTACGATAACAAGGACAACGGTAATATCAAGGGTATGGACCTGACCCTGAAGAAGCGGTTCTCGGACAACTTCGCTTTCAACCTGATCTATACCCTGCAGTTCTCCAGGACCACGGGAAGCAACTATTTCAGCACCAGCGACTTCTGGATTTTTATGGACCCGACCACCGGCGAGCATTTCAGGCCGCCGGATGAGATCCGCCCGATCCTGGGAGACCGGACCCATAAGCTGACTGCCTATTTCAACTACCTGTTCCCGGACGATTTCCAGGCCGGCACAACCGCCAACACGGTTCTCAAGAATGTCAGGGTCAATGCCATCCTGACCTTGATGAGCGGAGAGCCGCTCTACGACAGGGCGCAGAATAACTATACCGAGTACAATCCCCTTACCGGCGTAATGTGGCTGACCCGCCGCGGCGGCAATATCATCGGCGGGGTGAACTACTTCCGCGGGCGCTGGGACACCAATCTCGATCTCAAGCTCGGCAAGAGTTTCTACCTGGGTAGAGGCATGCGGGTGAGTGTGTTCTCGGAAATTTTCAACGTGCTCAACCGCAAGTTTTCCACTCCGTATCCCTCGGGCCATACTTTCGAGGGGAACCGCTGGGGACCCACCGGCGGCGTGGACTTGCGCTGGGACGACCCCAGCCTGACTGATGTCCAGAGGCACCGCTTCCAGGCCGATTTCAACGGCGATGGTGTGCTGACCGTGATGGAGGCGGCCAAGGGAAACATCGCCAACTCGGTGATGAACCAGACCATGGCCTGGCAGGCCTGGGGGCCGGCCCGGCAGATCCGCCTGGGAGTGGATTTCACTTTCTGAGTTCACGCCTCGGTTAAGCCTGACTCTTTCGCCTGTTCTACCCAAGTGGTTTTCTTAGAGGAGAATTGATATGCGACCACAAAGGGAATTGTTGATGAAATTGGTTCTGCTTGTCCTGGCGGTGTGCCTGGCTTCTCCGGCGCTGGCGGAGATAAGAAACGACAGGATGTCCCAGGGCAATAACGTGGGCTTGAATGTTACCACGAAAACCCTGCCCCTGGACGGGATCAGCCAGTTCCCCAGGGGCTCGGGCAACTATATCCCCACTTATGAAGGCACCTGGGGATACACAGCGGCGGTGGTCCGGGACCTCAACGCTGACGGTGTTCCCGAGGATACCGCCTACAGCAGCGGCCGGGGCAGGGAAACCAACGGCGGCCGCGGTACCCTCGAAGCCTATGATGTGCTGCAGTCGCTATACAATGCCGGCGAGAACATGGAGCAGGCCAGCAACCGCCTGGAGGCCAACCGGGTCTGGACTTCGCTTGACGCCGATGACCTGGCGAGCTGGCCGCAGGAGTTCCGCGCAGGCAGAAGCCCTTCCGGCGATCCCGTGCTCATCGGCAACGAGACCATGGTTACTTTCTGTACCGGTGCTTTCCGTACCAGCACCAACCAGCAGAACGTGCCGATCGGCATCTCGCTGGAATACGCTTTCTATTTCCTGGATTACAAGGAAAACAATAACATGGTATACGGGCACCTTTTTGTCAGGAACATGTCCGAATACCTGAAGTGGAACCCCAACCCGGACTTTGCTGCCGGAGTGTCCGCCGTGCCTGACGGAGTGGCCTGGGACGGGCTCTGCCTGATCTACGTGACCAACTACTTTGGCATCGGCTCCGACGCGGTAAGCATGGATGAAGGCTGGGCACTGCACCCGGCCAAAGGCATCGCCTGCGTGGTGGATCAGAACGGAGTGGACGACCTGTCGCCGACCTATGCTTTCATGGTCGGGCACAAGATGCTCCGCTATCCCTCGTACCACGACGAAACCATGGAGTTCACCAACCAGAACAACATGCGCTGGCACGCCGAGTTCGGTTTCGACCAGGCCAAGGATCTCCTGCTGCTGGAGAGGGGAATGGTCTACCGGGCCCTGCTGGGCCAGGCCGAGGACCTCTATCCCGGGATGACGAATCCCTTTAACAATAAGCCGGCCATGGGGTTCCCAGGCATGCTCGACCCCGAGGACGCCAGGTACGAACAGTGGCTCTGGGGTTCCGGCGGGCGGATGTGCTATTCGTGCTACTCGGAGCTCCACGATATCGCTCCCCGGGACACCACCAGCTGCGACTACGTGCTGATGTTCGTCTATCCGAAAAGCCCGCCTATGGCCATGCCGGCCAGGGAGATCGGCAATATCGACGACCCGGTGATGCAGGACCAGTTCATACCCATGGAGCTGCACGCGGCGGTGGCCGACCTGGCCCTGCAGACCGGCTTTTCCTTTCCCGAAACTCCCAAGCCGCCCCCGCTGACCATCATCCCCGGCGACAGGCAGGTCACCATTACCTGGAGCAATGTAAACATCAATACCCAGGATAATTTCTATTACAAGCTGCACGAGTTAGAAGCCGATCCCGAAGGTATCTACCGGAAGTATGACTTCGAGGGCTACCGGCTCTACCGCAGCTTCGTAGGACCCAGCGACAGCCACTCCGAGCTGGTCGACTCCTGCAGCATCAGCGACGGCAACATCCACTTCTACTTCGTGGACCGCTGGGATGACGACGATCCGTATTACCGCCTGAGGAACGGCTTGAAAGTCTGGTACGCCCTGGTACCTTACGACAAGAACTGCGACCCGGCCACCGGCGAGGAGTTCAGCCTGCCTTTCGAGGGCAGCGGCAAGACCTGGAACCGGCCGGGCGAGGGCCTCTACACCGTGGTCCCGCGCAGCGACGCCAGCAACTTCAGGTCCGCCAGTTTCAACGGCGTGACTTACGTGGGCCCGGCAACAGTGGATGCGGAATCCCTGGAGCTTGCCGGGGATGGGAACGGAAAGCTGACGGAACCACCCCAGTTCCTGCAGCCCAGGCTGGATTTCAGTGTTACGACTATCAACGACGAGAAGCTCAAAGAGGACGTAAGCGCTTATATAGCCTGTACCGACCTGGATATTATCTACTATTTCTGTAACTGGAACCATCGCAAAGTAGAACTGGCTCTGGTGGACGGCGGGGGCACTCCCATGGTTGACCCCATGTCTTTTGACGCCAGGGACAATGCGCATCTCGCCTTCAACGACAAGCCGGACTACTTTGGAGTCAGCTATGTTGTTGAAGTGGATTATAGTTTTAACCCGATGATCTATCAGCTTGAGGCAGAGAATAAGATCTGGAGTTCGTATGCGGACATGGACCCGGGTGGTTACACCGGGGGAACTGTAGCGTTTGCCGCTGCGTCCGGACCTCTGGGCTGTACAGGCCCCAGCGCGGCTTTCGGCATTAATCCCGGAAACAGGGCCTGGGTACGAACCGGTATCTGGGAGATCACCTGGAAGTCAGCGGGAGATGACCTGAGCGTTGAGGTTGTGGACGTGATGCGCGGCGAGACTGTCCCGTTCGGCACCTACACGGACGACAACGGCAAGGTCTGCTGGGGGTTCATGGCCAGCGGCAGTTATGGAGGCTTCTATTCCGATATCAAAAATGGCGTGCCCAGGGAAGAGCGTGCCAACCAGATGTTCGATAAGATTCCGGCAAGCAATACGGACGAGTTTGCCATTTGGGTCAATGCCGTGCCGTGGACTTTTACGGACATAACTTCCATGCCGGCTTCCGGTACGAAGATGACCCTCACGGTTTGCCTGGGTTTCTGGAACGACGACATGACAGTCTTCACCCAGGTGCCGGATCCGCCTTGTCCGGGCGATAAATGGCAGATCAATATCAAGCCCATGACCATGAACCCGGAAGATGCGGACCTGAAAAAGATCCGGGTGGTGCCAAATCCTTATATAGGCACCTCGGTACTGGATATGTCTCCGCTGTCCCGCAGGATCGAGTTCGTCAACCTCCCGGACCAGTGCACGATCCGGATCTATTCCCTGGGAGGAAACCTGGTCAACGTGCTCAACCACACGGGCAGGAACCGCTTCGGCTGGGGCAACTATACCGACTGGGACAGGCTGGACCAGCAGAGCAACCCCAGGATTTTCGTGGGGTTCGACAACCACAGCGGGACCGAGCCCTGGAACCTGCAGAACCGCTTCGGACAGACCGTTGCCAGCGGACTGTATTTCTTCCACGTGACGGACGCGCGGGGAGAGACTTATACCGGCAAGTTTTACATCATCAACTGAGTCCCGCCGGGGGCTCGGCCAGTAATTTTGACGGTATAAGAGATCATCCTCGAACCTAACGGAGGTAACATATGTTAAGGAAAACGGCTATGCGAGCCATCTTGACGGCCTGTCTGGCCCTGTCGTTCGTCGCTCTGCCGGTTTCGGGACAGGGTGTCGCCAGGCAGGAGTATACCGGCCTGGATAAATACCTCGAACAGGGGAGGCCGGCGGATGCTTCCTTTGTCGGGGTCAGGGCCGCGGAGTTCCTCACCATACCGGTAGGAGCCCGCGGTATCGCGCTGGGCGGCGCTTTTACGGCAGCGACCGACGACATCTCTGCAATCTGGTGGAACCCCGCTGGCCTGGGCTTCCTTGAAAAACGGGAGCTCATGGTCACGGTGGTGGACTACACCCTCGACCTGACCTACAGCTTTATCGCCGGGGCGGTGCCGATCGCCGACGGCAATATGACGGTGGGTGGGTTTTTCGGTTACCTGAACATACCTGAAATGGAGATCACCTCGATCACCAACCCCAACGGGACCGGGAGGTATTTCAACGCCTACGATTTCCAGATGGGCGGTTCTTTCGCCTACCATTTCTCGGACCGCTTCATCGGTGGCCTCAATGTCAAGTATATCCACCAGGACATGTTCAGCAACATCTCCGGCAACGCCTTTGCCATCGATGCCGGGGCGATCTACCACACCGAGCTGATGGACCGGGAGATCAGGTTCGCTTTCGCCATCCAGAACCTGGGCACCAATATCACCATGGACGGCCCGAACCTGATCTACGATGTGGGGCCGCAGGGGCTGGACGGCCTCTTCCCGGGCGGGTACGATGATTATTCCGCGGACAAGATGGCCATTTCCAAGAGGGCGGGCCGCCAGCTCGAAGTCAAGACCAACACCTACCGCCTGCCCACAGTGGTCAAGCTGGCACTGGCCTATAACATCATGACCACGGAGAGTTACAACTGGCTGTCGGCCGGCGAGATCTGGCGCAACAGCAACATCCCGATCAGCTATTCGGTGGGCACGGAGTTTAACTACCATTTCACCCCGTTCCTGACCGGGGCCCTGCGCATGGGCTGGCAAGTCCAGACGGACGAGTACACCGAGGGAGAGGACGCTTCCGGCTGGGCCTACTATGGCGAAAATCCGACTTTCCGCGGCCTCAGCATGGGAGGCGGCTTCAAGCAGACTTTCGGCGACAAGCACATCACTTTCAACTACGCCTACCGGAACAAGGGAAGACTTTCCGCGGACAACTTCTTCACCATCTCATTCGGGTTCTGACCCCGGCCGATCCGGCCCTTCCCTGCCGGGGAAGGGCCGGATCACCTTTTATCTTCCACGCTTGCCCCGGCTTTCGACCCCCTCCCAACACTTGCATCCCTGTAAAACAGGCGGCAGGATTCCGGCCCTGGGCCGGAACCACGGTACACCGGCAGGGTATTAACCTTGCGCTTTCCCCGGGTTGCAGACGGAGCAGAGGGTGGCCGGACGGCCGACTGACTTGACAAAACGCCTATCTCCATGCCAAATTTAGCCTTAACTACCAGCGTATTGAAAAATACAAATTTCCAGGGAATATGGCTGTCAAGGGCCGTTTCCATTCCTGGGACAGCAACATGCGGCAAAAGAGCATTAACCGCATAACATATCCGAACTCTTACATTTACAGCGGAAACGGCTTGCCTTGCCCTTGACAGCCAACGACGCAATAGATTTGAAGACTCCCCGCAGCAAACTGCGGGGAATCTTCGATTGTCAAGGTATTTCTGATTATTTTTTATTCGCTCGCTTGCCCCGCGGTAAGCCGCGAGGAATGCGCTCGCTGTTCAATTCAACACGGGACGTTGAGATTTTTTTCAACGCCCCTCTAGCCCGGATTATTCACGAACCGGAGGCCGCGTAGCTAAGTGGCCGGAGATCCGGGCACGGATGTGCCAGACACCCTGATTTGTCCGGGAGCAAGGAAGCGGCGGTGAAGCTGTAGTGCTCGTACCGCGAGCCGCAGATGACGCAGCCAATCGGGC
>JAFGTO010000236.1 GCA_016934095.1 Candidatus Glassiibacteriota bacterium | reverse complement strand
TCGCACCGGCAGCCCGGGTGCTTGGCCGCGCCGATAATGTTCACCGGGGCCGCTGCCTTGATCCGGTCGTCCGCGTTCATCAGCATCAGGGTCTGCGAGGCCCCGCCCGAGGCCCCGGTCGCACCGATCCTGGTGGTGTCGACCTGCTCCAGGCTGCAGAGGAAGTCCACTGCCCGGATACAGTTCCAGAGTTGAAGGCCGCCGAGGCTGAGCCCGTACAGACTGGCGACCGGGAAGTCGAAGTCGGCGCGGTAGTAACGCGGCTCGTAGGGCACGGGAACATCCGCCTTGAGCTGGGCGCGGCTCTTGTTCTCATCGTGCGGAAGCTGGAAACAGTCGTTGAACCCCACCATATCGATGCTCAGGACCACGAATCCCATCCGGGCGAAATCGATGCAGCGCCCGGGCAGGGATCCGCTCTCGCTGTTGTTCAGGCGGCCGTAGGTCCAGTGGCCGTGCGGGCAGATCACGGCCGGGTAGGGGGCCTTTCCCCGGGCTGGCAGGTAAAGGTTGCCGGTGGCCAGGTAGCCGGGCAGGCTTTCAAAATATACCTTGGCCACTTTGAAACCCTCCCCGGCCCGCTCATCGAAGATCCGGGCGTTCAGGGGGGTGTGCTCTGGCGGGGGCCATAACCCGGCGCTCATCATCAGTTTTTCGCGAAGGATACTCCTCCTGGTCTCCCACTGCTCCAGCCCGGTTACCTCCGGCAGGCGCAACTCGAAGTGATCGGCATCCATCAGCAGCCGGTCCCGGGAATCCTCGGCAGGGACACCCGCGGCAGACAGAGACTGCCGGGCGAACAGGCAGAGCAGAACCGCCACCAGGATCAGGCAAAGCAGGGAAGGCTTGAAAGAGACTGCCAGCTTAGGCTTTCTCATCGGTGAGACCTCCAGTCGGAAACAAGGTTACCGCCTCGGGCGGCGAAGGGTGTAATGTCGGGAATATATTGCTGAAAAAAAAGATATTGTCCGACCCTCAAGAATAATCGCTTCCCGGCTGCAAGTCAAAGCCCAAGTCAAGAGATTTGTCCGGGCCTTAACTCTCCAGCCATTCTCCTGGCGCTGCATTCTGTTACAGATCACACTTGACATAATCCACCGTACAGTTAATTTCTTTGCATCGCGTAATGGCCGTTGTGGTTGACTGCAATCCGCAAGAAATAAATCGAGGTACTGCTTTTTTTCAGATTTCAAATTATTGAAGACTCACCGCAGGCGGTTTCTGTTTTTACAGGGAAAAACAAATGGAGATAGCTTTGACTTTCGGGGCGGCGATTGCGGTCATCGCCTTTTTGGCTGAATACACCGATTCCACCATCGGCATGGGTTACGGCACTTTATTGACTCCCCTGTTGCTGTTACTGGGTTTCGAGCCCCTGGAGGTGGTGCCCGCAGTCTTGTTTTCCGAGCTGATCACCGGCCTGCTGGCGGGTTTTACCCACCACTCGATGGGAAATGTCGATTTCAGGCCTAAATCCACCAATATCAGACATATAGCCGCCAAGCTGAAAGAGTACGGATATGTCGAGTGTTTCAAGAGGGGGATCCCGCTGCATCTCAAAGCGGTCTTGCTACTGGCTTCCTGCAGTATCCTGGGGACCCTGGCGGCGGTATGGCTGGCTGTCAATATCTCTAAATTCTACCTTAAGCTGTATATCGGCATCCTCATCCTGGTTATCGGCATAGTTATCCTAGCGACAGTCAACAGCCGGTTCGGGTTTTCCTGGAAAAAGATGACTTTCCTGGGGCTTATCGCCTCTTTTAACAAGGGTATCAGCGGCGGAGGGTACGGCCCGGTAGTCACCGGCGGACAGTTGCTGGCGGGGGTTGATGAGAAGAATGCCATCGGGATCACCTCCCTGGCGGAGGGGCTGACCTGTTTTGTCGGCGTGCTGGCATACGTGCTGGCCGGCAACCGGCTGTTTACGAGCCTGTCGTTCTATTTAGTGATAGGGGCGGTCCTCTCGGTCCCGCTGGCCGCTTACACGGTGAGAAAAATGGAGACCAGGAGGTTAAGGATCGTTATCGGGATAGCGACCACGGTCCTGGGGCTGTCTACGCTAGCTAAAATCATTTTATAAAGGGGCGTTGAAAAAAGACCTCAGCGCCCCTCGATAATTCTCCGATTCATCCGGAGTATCTTTTGCCCTTTGCAGTCCGGGGCAAAAATCCAAGAGGCATAACCCAAGTTGAAGACTCCACGAGAGCCAAGCTGCGGGGAATCTTCGATTGTTAAGGTTTTTCTGATTATTTTTTATTCGCTCGCTAACCCCGTGAGCCAAGCTGCGGGGAATGCGCTCGCTAGCCAATTCAGCCAGGAGGTCCGGGATGGCCTGTCAAACCAATGGTAAAAACCTGGATCGCCGTCAGTTCTTCTCGGCCGCGGCCGGCGGCCTGGCAGGTGCGGCCCTGACCCTGCCGGCATCCTCAGCAGCCCGGGTGCCCGGCGCCAACGACCGGATCTCGGTCGGCATAATCGGCTGCGGCAACCGGGCGGATTCGTTTATCGAGCCGATGGCCGGGTTCATGAGGGAGGAGAACTTCGAGTTCACCGCCCTGTGCGATGTCTGGAAAGTCAATCTCGAAAGAATGCTCGGGCGGGTCAGCAAGGCCACCGGAAGCACTCCGCGCACTTTTTCGCGCTACCAGGACCTGCTGGCCCTGAAAGAGGTGGACGCGGTGATGATCTGCACGCCCGACCACGCGCACAGCACGATCCTGGCCGCCGCCTGCGAGGCGGGCAAGGATGCTTTCTGCGAAAAACCGATGTCGATGAACATGGCCGAGGCCAACCAGGTGCTGGATGCGGTGCGGCGAAGCGGCCGGGTTGTCCAGATCGGTACCCAGCGCCGCAGCGACGGTATTTATATGGCAGGGGCGGAGCTGGTCCGCACCGGCAAGCTGGGCCGGGTCAGCGTGGTGGAGCTCAAGTGGAACGATGCCGGTCCGCGCTGGGAGAGGCAGTATGACGATGTCAGGCAGGAGGACGTGGACTGGCAGGGCTACCTGATGCACCTGCCGGCCCGGCCTTTCGACCCCCGCCGCTTCCGCTGCTGGCACCTCTACCGCGACTACTCGATCGGCGTGGTGGGACTGCTCGGCGCCCACCATACCGACCTGGTCCACTGGTACATGGATGATCCGTTTCCGGAAAGTGTCGCCGCCACCGGGGGCACCCTGGTCTGGAAGGACAGGGAACACTACGACACCATGCACTGCTCTTTCAAGTACCCCAAGGGGTTCCTGGTCTCGTACGAGACCCGTCTCGGCAACAGCTCGATGCGGGCCGAGGCGATGTTTTACGGGACCGGCGGGCTGCTGGATACCAGGACCTGGACCGCGACCGGGGAGGGCAGGGTCCTGCCGGGCCGTCTCGAACCCGGCAACAGGCAGTACCCTACCTCGGCTTTCGCCATGCACGACTCGGCGCAAGAGCAGCCGGAGATCAAGCTGGAGCCCAGCCCGGATGGTATCGACCACATGCGCAACTGGATTCAGTGCCTGCGCAGCCGCAAGACCCCGAACGCCCCGGTGGAAAGCGGCTACAGCCACTCGGTGGCGGCGATCATGGCCCACCGGGCGGCGGATACCGGGAAGCGGATGGTTTTCGATCCGGCCGGGCGGGAGATCCGGGAGGGCTGAGTGTTTCGCAGTCCGGACAATTCCGGTGGTGCTGTTTGCCGGAGGCGGGGGCGGGCCGGCAGCCTTTTTGCTTTCTCCCGGTCCAGGCCGGCCTGCAAACC
>JAFGTO010000235.1 GCA_016934095.1 Candidatus Glassiibacteriota bacterium | reverse complement strand
GAACGGGACACCGCGCAGTACCCAGCAGATAGAGGTCAGCGGCAAAGAATCGGGCCTGCGCCTGGATGTGTTTCTGGCCAGGCGAATGGGGGTTTCTCGCTCCAGGGCCGCCACCCATTGCAGGAAGGGGCTGGTCCTGAAGGCGGATTCCGGCCGGCCGGCCAAGCCTTCCACCGTGGTGGCTTCAGGCGAGAAGTACTCTTTTACTCCGTTCGAGGACTCACCCCGCGGCAGCGAGGCCCGGATTGAAAGCATCCCCCTCGACATCGTTTTCGAAGACGAGTCCCTGCTGGTGGTAGACAAGCCCGCCGGCATGGTGGTGCACCCTGCTCCCGGGCATTACAGCGGGACCCTGGTCAACGCCCTGCTGGGACACCTGGGCCGTGAGCTCGACCCTCACTTCGACCGGCTGAGACCCGGGATTGTCCACCGCCTGGACAAGGACACCAGCGGCCTGCTGGTGGTGGCTAAGACTTTCACCGCTCACCAGCGGCTGAGCGAACAGATAAAAACGCGCCGGGCGGACAGGACCTACCTCTGCCTGAGCTGGGGGCACTGGTCTCTCAGGGAAGACACGATCAGCGAGCCGATCGACAGGTGCTCCCGCAACCGTAAGAAAATGGCGGTGTCCCCGGTCTCAGGCCGGCTAGCTGCCACCAGTTACCGGGTGAGAGAAAGCTATGACCTCGCCGAGCTGGTCGAGGTGAAACTGCACACCGGCCGCACGCACCAGATCCGCGTGCACTTCTCTTTCCGGGGCCACCCGGTGCTGGGCGACCCCCTTTACGGAGGCCGGGCCAATGCGCTGCGCGCACTGGGCTCTTCCGGCGAGCGAAAGTCGAGGATCAAAGCGCTGCTCGCGGCTTGTCCCCGGCAGGCCCTGCACGCCGCCGGACTGTCTTTCGATCACCCGGTAACCGGGAAAAGGGTCGGTTTTTCCAGCTCCCTGCCCTCCGATATCGAGGACGCCTTGAGAATACTGAGGCTTCCATAGTCCGGTCAATCATCCGGAGTCTGATCAGATGAAAAAACTTTTACGGGATCACGCAGTCGGCGAGGCAGTCGATTGTATCTGCCTGCTGGCCGCGGTCCAGGCTAAAAAAACCCGCAAGGACAAGCCTTACTTGCGGTTCGAGTTCGGGGACGCCGGCGGCCGCGTGCCCGGAGTGATGTGGGAGGGGTTCGACGAACAGCTTGCCGGGCTGCCGCCCGGAGAAGTGGTGCGGGTGCTGGGGCGCATGGACCAATGGGAAGACCGGCCGCAGCTCGCAGTGCAGAGCATCCACCTGCCGCCGCCGGGCAGCTATCAGCCCACAGACCTGCTGCCCAGCTCCGAGCGGAACCTGGAGCAGATGCTCGGCGAGCTGGACCGAATTGTCGAGTCGATAAAATTCGCCCCCCTGAGGAAACTGCTGGGCGGGATGTTCGCCCACGGCGATTTCAGGAACAGCTTTTCCAGGGCGCCGGCGGCCAAGCGCTGGCACCAGCCTTACCTGGGAGGGCTGCTCGAACATACCCTCAATGTCCATTACCATGCGCTGAACATGGCCGGGCGCTACCCCCAGGTCGAGCTCGACATGGTATCGGCCGGCGCCCTGGTGCACGATATCGGCAAGACTGTCGAATACAATGTGGAAGACTTCTTCAACAGCTCCACCAGGGGCCGCCTGCTCGGGCACCTGGTAATCGGTGTCGAGATACTGGACAGTTGGATCCGGAAGGTCGAGGATTTTCCGGAAGAGGCCGGCTGGCACCTGAAACACGTTATCCTCAGCCACCACGGGCATTACGAGTTCGGCAGCCCTGTGGTCCCGCGCACCCTGGAAGCCCTGATAGTGCACTTTGCCGATGACCTCGACGCCAAGATTAACGGGGTGCTGCGGATCTATCAGAGAGAAAGCCGGGATCCGGGCGACTGGACCAGCTACGTGCGCCTGATGGAGCGGGAGTTCTTCAAATCCAGGGTATTGCCCGGCGGAGAAACTGCCGGGGAAAGCCCCCCTGCCGGGCCTCCGGAAGCAAAGCCGGGCAGGACGAGGCCTGCCGAGGAGCAGCCGGATTTCTTCGACAACGGGGATGACGAGCGGAACAGGGAAGGTTTCCCTCAATAAATGAAGCATTTATAAAAAATATCTTGCTTTCTCTGCTCCCAGGTAATAATTTTTTTGTTCTTACGATCAACCTTAAAGCTCAAAACCGGAAATAAGCCATTTCGATACAAATCACACTAGGGATTCTGGTTCTGCTGGCCCTGGCCGCCGGTGGGATTGCAGTCATGGTTCGCAGACAGCGGGGCGAGCAGGTGTCAGCCGGAAAAGGAGGAAATATCAATTCTGGTGGATCATTTTGGACGAATGAGATCGCCATAGACCTGGGCACGGCAAACACCCTTGTTTACATACGCGGGAAAGGCATCGTGCTGAACGAGCCCAGCGTAGTGGCTATCGACCGCCATACCGGCAAGGTGAAAGCGGTGGGGATGGAAGCCAAGGCCATGCTCGGCCGGACCCCGTCGAGCATCACCGCCCTGCGGCCCTTGAAAGACGGTGTCATAGCCGATTTCGAGGTAACCGAGGAGATGCTGCGTTATTTTATCAAGACCGTGCTGAAAAACCGGTTCCTGCCGGTCAAGCCCCGGGTGATTGTCTGCGTGCCCAGCGGCATCACCGAGGTCGAGCGCCGTGCCGTGCGCGATTCCGCCGAATCGGCCGGGGCCAAGGAAGTATACCTGGTGGCTGAGCCCATGGCTGCGGCCATCGGGGTAGGCTTGCCGGTGGAAACGCCTTCAGGGAACATGGTGATCGACATCGGCGGCGGCACCACCGAGATTGCGGTCATCGCCCTGTCCGGAATAGTCAGCAACACCTCGATCCGAGTCGGCGGAGATGAGCTGGATGAAGCTATCGTACAGTTCCTGAAGAAAAACTACAGCATCCTGATCGGAGACCAGACCGCCGAGCTGATCAAGATCAACGTGGGCAGCGCTTACCCGCTGGGCCAGGAAAAGGAAATGGAGGTCAAGGGGCGGGATATCGTTTCCGGGATACCCAAGACAGTCAAGATACACTCGAGCGAGGTGCGGGAATCTCTCCAGGAACCGATAATGGCGATTGTCGAGGCTGTGCGCCAGGCCCTGGAGCGGACTCCTCCCGAGCTGGCGAGCGATATAGTCGACCGGGGTATCGTGATGACCGGCGGCGGCTCGCTGCTCAGGGGTATGGACCACCTGCTGCGGGAGGAGACCAACCTGCCGATCAACGTGGATGAGGAGCCACTGACCTGCGTAGTCCGCGGCACAGGCCGCATTCTCGAAGACCCGAAAAAATACTGGAATGTCCTGACTCAGAGTAAGTAGCTGCGCGCTTCTAATACTTTAGTTGCCCCGCCGCCGGTGAGGTAGCGGGTCCAGGCTTGAATAAAACAGGCGTCAGAAAAAGCTTAATCCCCCGCCTAACCGGCTGTTCGAGGCCAGAGTCATTCAACCACCTCCATCGACGGGTCCGGGGTAAGTACCCTTTACCTCTTGTCCCTTACCGGCCCCATGTCCAAGTTTTTCTCTTTCATCTGGGATCACAGGCAGAACCTGCTCTTCCTGTTGCTGGTGCTGATTTCGCTTTCCGCCCTGTCGCTCTCCAGCCATAGGCGGTTTTACCTGGCCCGCAGGGTCAACCGGGCGATCCTCGCCCCTTTTCAACTGGTCGTGGCGCGGGTGGACTATTTCCTTCAGTTGAAGAGCGAGAACGTAAAGCTCCGCAAGAGCAACTTCCTGCTCAACCTGGAGCTCTACCGTCTCCAGGAGGCCAAAAGACAGAACCAGCGCCTGGAGGCACTGCTCGAGTTCAGCCGGCGCTACCCGGTGCGTTTCATCGCCTGCCGGATTATCAGCGGCGGACTGGGTGAAAAAGCCCACGTTTTCATCATCGACAAGGGCTTTGAGGACGGCCTGTCTCCCAACCTGCCGGTCCTGGTCCCCGAGGGCCTGGTCGGCAAGACGGTGGAGGTGGACCCGCACCGGACCGTGGTGCAGCTCTACAGCCATCCCGAGTTCAGGGTCAGCGCCAAACCACGGGGAAAAGAAGACCGGGCCATTGTAGGCAGCAGCCAGAACAACAAGATGTACATGTTTAATATCCCGCTGCGCAACCAGCTCGAGCCGGGCGACCTGATTGTCAGTTCGGGCATGGGCGGTATCTTCCCCAAGGGAATTCCGGTAGGCAGGATTGTCGGACTCGAGGAAGAGGAAGAAATGCGGATCAAGATGCGCGCCAGAATGGAACCGGCAGTCGACCTGGACAAAGTATCCGAGGTGTTCGTGCTGGCCGACACCGCTTTTATCGGCCCCGGCGATAACCTGCTGTTCGAGGCGACCGATTCTCTGACCCAACTATGGGAAAGGCCCTGATGTCCAACCTGAAATTTCTCATCTTCGCCCTGGTCCTGTTCTTCGTTCACCTGCTGTTTTACCAGTACCTTTCTTTTGGAGAAACCTACCCGGACCTGTTTTTGATACTGGTGGTTTTCGCCGGCCTCTACAAAGGCCCCGAGGCGGGCTCGGCGGCGGGCTTTTTCTGCGGCCTGGCCCAGGACTCGTTCAGCTATGCTTTTTTCGGGCTTCACGCCCTGACCAAAACCATTATCGGGTTCTTAATAGGAAAAATCCGCCACAGTTTTTACAGCAACAACTTTTTGGTTCAGGGAGTAATTATTATTGCGGCGAAAATGCTGCATGATATTATCTATTACGCGGTTTTCTTTTCCCAGGTGCCCGGCAGCTACCTGCATCAGATACTCCTGCGCACGCCGCTGTCTGCAGTTTATACCGCAGTGCTGGGGCTTGGTATTCTTTTCCTGATCAACTTCAGAATCCGGATTTCGAGCAGGTAAGGATGAGTTTACGCAGCTTGCAGGAAGAGAGCGTATCGGACCGGCTGGTAAAGGCGCAACTGTCCCAGGTTTTCTTTCTGGTGCCTTTCCTGGTTCTGCTGGTTATCTTTTTCAGGCACCAGGTCCTGCATACCAGCGAATACAGCCTTCACTCCGAGGAGAACAGGCTGCGCCGGATCGACCTCCCTCCCCCTCGCGGCCTGATAACCGACCGCAGCGGCAGGGTGCTGGCCGAGAATATCCCCTCCTACTCGATCGAGCTCTACCCCCAGCCCCTCGACTCGATGCGCACGGCCATAAAAAAGCTCTCGCCATTGGTCAGGCTCAGTATCCCGCAGCAGGAACAATTCCTCGAAAAGTACCGCCGGCAGCGCCTGGTACCGCTCACCGTGGCCATGGATATCAACCAGAAGACACTGGCCGTGGTGGAGGAGCACCGCAGCGAATTCCCGGGCATTTTTATCCGCTCGGACATGAAACGCAGCTATGTCTACGGGGAACAGCTTTCCCATATCCTGGGTTACGTGGGTGAGATCACCGACAAGGAGCTGGAGCAGCCGCGCTACCAGGACTACCTGCTGGGCAGCCTGATCGGCCGTAGCGGCATCGAGGCACGCTACGAGGACAGGCTGCGCGGCGAGCGGGGAGTGAAGTTCATCGAGGTGGATGCCCGCGGCAGGGAGCTGGGTCCGTTCCAGGACAGGGTGCCAGTCCTGCCCAAGAGGGGCCGGGACCTGCAGCTAACCATTGACATCCGCCTGCAGCAGGCGATGTACGAGATAATGCAGCAAGTCGAGATCGGGGCGATGATCGCCCTGGACCCCAACAACGGCGAGGTGCTGGCCATGCTGAGCAAACCCACTTTCGACCCGAACCTGCTGACCGTGGGGATCACGGGCGACCAGTGGCGCAAGCTCCAATATCACCCCAAAAAGCCTTTTATCAACCGGGCGGTCCAGGGCACCTATCCTCCGGGCTCGACATTCAAGCCGTTCACCGCGCTGCTGGGGATCGAGCTGGGTTATATCCGGGGGGACGGCAGCGGGCTGGAAGTTACCTGCCGCGGAGGCATTCAGTACGGCGAGCGGTATTTCAAGTGCTGGGAGCACTCAGGCCACGGCAAGGTAGGATACCACCAGGCCATCGTGCAATCCTGCGACACTTATTTTTACCAGCTCGGGATCAAGATCGGCCTGGAAAAGTTCTGCGAACTGGGCCGTCAGAGCGGTTTTTTCGAGAAGACCGGGATCGACCTGCCCAACGAGGAAGCCGGTCTGATCCCGGATAAAGACTGGTACAACCGCACTTACGGCATAGGCAACTGGGGCCCTGGCAACGTGCTCAACCTGGCGATAGGCCAGGGAGAGATTTCGGTGACCCCTCTGCAGCTTGCCTGCATGTACGCCTATATCTGCACTGCCGGCAAGCGGTACCGTCCCCACATGCTGCTCGACGACAAGGAAAAATACCAGATGCCCCCGCCGGAGATCGATCCGGCCAGGGTAGAGTGGCTCAGGGCCCCGCTGACCGGGGTGGTCAATGAGCCGAAAGGCACGGCCCGGGGCAGCCGGCTCTGGGGACATACCCGCCAGATGGCAGGGAAAACCGGCACTTCGCAGAACCCTCACGGCGACGACCACGGCCTGTTCGTGGGGTTCTTCCCGGCCGACGACCCGGAGATCGTGGCCGCCATCGTGGTCGAACACGGGCAGCACGGCTCGACTTACGCCAGACTGGTCCGCGACCTGATGCTCGCCTATATCGATATCACCGAAAGCGAAAAAACCCCCGCGGGCTCGCTGGCGGCCGGATACGACCCTTGATGACGGGGCGCTGATACCATGTGGCTGAAAAGATATGACTGGGTACTGATGAGCCTGGTCCTGGTCTTGACCGTGCTCGGCATCCTGATGATCTACAGCGCGGACCAGATCCAGACCGCTCACACCACCAGAGTGGCGCATTACCAGCGCCAGCTGGTCTGGCTGGTGCTGGCCCTGGCGGCCTGTATCGCGGTCAGCTCGCTGAGCACCCGCTCCCTGGAAGTGATATCCTACTGGATTTACGGTATTACCCTGACAGCCCTGGTAATGGTGCTGACCGCAGGCAAGGGAGTGGAACGCTGGCTGCAGATACCCGGCATTAACATCTTCTTCCAGCCCTCGGAGCTGGCCAAGATTTCGACAATCCTGGCCCTGGCCGCCTATATCTCGAACCGCAAGAAAAGGATCGAAGGCCTGAAAGACATGATCCTCCCGTTCATCATCACCTTGCTGCCCGCCGGGTTGATCCTGGCCCAGCCGGACCTGGGCACGACCATCATCTTCTTCTTTATCGTTTTCGTGCTTCTTTACTGGTCGGGCCTGCGCCTGGTCTACCTGTTCCTGCTGATCAGCCCGATTATCAGTTTCTTTCTCGCCCTGGTGTCTCTGCTGGGGGAACTGCGGTTCCCGCTGTGGGGGCTGTTTTTCATCCTGCTGGGGATCCTGATTTTTTACAACCGCATTTTTTTGATGGACGCGGTACTAATCATGCTGGCCAACCTGGTTACCGGTGTGCTGACCACCTCGCTCTGGGACTCCCTTAAGCCCTACCAGCAGAACCGCATCCTGGTTTTCTTCCAGCCGGAGCGCGACCCCCAGGGCAGCGGCTGGCAGATCATTCAGAGCAAGGTGGCAATCGGCTCGGGAGGCCTGTTCGGCAAGGGGTTTCTGCAGGGCACACAAAAGAAGCTGGAATTCCTGCCCGCCCAGCACACGGATTTTATTTTCCCGCTGGTGGGAGAGGAATTCGGTTTCCTAGGAGTGGCCCTGATCCTGGCCATGTTTTTCTTCCTGCTCTACCGGATCGTGGAGCTGGCGCGCATCTCCAGCAGTAATTTCGCCAGCCTCACCGCTTTCGGTATCGCCGGTTTCCTGCTGGGGCACATCCTGGTCAATGTCGGCATGACAGTCGGACTGATGCCGATAACCGGACTGCCCCTGCCGCTTTTCAGCTACGGAGGCTCCTTCCTGCTCACCTGCTACATTGCAGTAGGGATACTCCAGCGGATTTACATCGAACGAAGCAGCCTTTAGAGGGGCGTTGAAAAAACACCTCAACGCCCCGTAGTGAATTGATCAGCGAGCGCGTTCCCCGCGGCTTAACGCGGGATTAGCGAGCGAATACAAATAATCGAAAAATACCTTGACAATCGAAGATTCCCCGCAGCAAGCTGCGGGGAGTCTTCAACTTTATTGCTTAAGGGGCTGTCAAGGGCAAGGCAAGCCGTTTCCAGCGTAACTGTATATTTTTCTTTGTGTTACGCAAATAATGTCTTCTTACTGCAGGTCGTTGTCCCAAGAGTGGAAACGGCCCTTGACAGCCATTATACCCTGAATTTTTAATAGTACAATACACTTTTAAATGACCGACTCAACTCTCAGACCGCATGCCGGGGGGACAGGCCCCGAAATATCTCTGGTGATCCCGGTTTTCAACGAGGAAGGCTCGCTGAAAATCCTCTACGGGGCCTGCTGCGCCCAACTGGAAAAGACCGGTAAATCCTTCGAAGTCCTGTTTATAGATGACGGGAGCAGCGACCGCTCACCGGAGATAATGAGAGAGATCCAGCGAGAAGACAGGCGGGTGGTGGTTATCCGCTTCCGCAGGAATTTCGGCAAATCCGCCGCCCTGAGCGCCGGGTTCGCCGCCAGCCGGGGCGGACTGGTCTTCACCATGGATGCCGACCTGCAGGATGATCCGGCCGAGATACCTGCCTTTCTCGACAAGCTCGCAGAGGGTTTCGACCTGGTTTCCGGCTGGAAACACAAGCGACAGGACCCCCTGCTTGCGAAAAAGGTCCCCTCCAGGATTTTCAACCTGGTGACCTCGCTGATCAGCGGCGTGAGGATCCACGATTTCAACTGCGGTTTCAAGCTTTACCGGGCGGAAGTGGTCAAGGGGCTGCGGATTTACGGCGAGCTGTACCGCTACCTCCCCGCCCTGGCCCACTGGAAAGGCTACCGGGTGGCCGAGATCAAGGTCCGCCACCACCAGCGGCGTTTCGGCAGGTCGAAATTCGGCGGCTCGCGCCTGGTCAAGGGCTTCCTGGACCTGATAACCGTGCTGTTCCTCAACCGTTATGTCAGGAGGCCGCTGCACCTGTTCGGCACCCTGGGCAGCCTGTTCTGCCTGGCGGGGTTCTCGATCGGCTGCTACTTTGTCTATTACTGGATGATCCACCAGAATATCGGCGGCCGGGTACCCCTGCTGCTCTTCGCGGTCTTCCTGATGCTCAGCGGCATCCAGCTGATCTCCACCGGACTGATCGGCGAGATGCTGGCCGGCAGCCGGGGATACCTGGCCGAGCCGGGTTACCAGGTCGCCGAAGTGCTCGACTCCTCCGCTGAAACCTCCCGGGGAAACGGCCAGGAGCACACCTGAGCCCGGCTACGGTTATTTCCAATGAAAAAAGGGGTGCTTTCCCGAACAGGGAGCACCCCTTGTTTTTTGCCTGGACCTGTCAATTATTCTAGGTTTTTTTCAGAAAACCGATACCTATTTCAGGATCACCATCTTGCGCATGGAGACAAAATCACCGGCGTTGATCCTGTAGAAATACACTCCACTGGCCACCCTGCGGGCCTGGTTATCGATCCCGTCCCAGTTAACGGAATAAGTACCCGGCCCCTGGACCTCATCCACCAGGCTCCTGACTACCTGTCCGCGGATGTTGAAAACTGTCAGCTTGACCGCAAGCTCTCCAGAGCCTTCCGGAATGTTGTAGCTGATCACGGTCGAGGGATTGAAAGGGTTGGGGAAGTTCTGGCTCAGGCCGAAAGCCTTGGGCAGGTCGGCGGCTTTTTGCACTCCCATCTGCTCGTAGGCTATGTCCAGCAGCTCACGGGCCATACCCTCGGTGGCGGTTATGCCTTCCAGGCTCTTACCGTCGAAATCCTTCGGGGCCGTGAGCACGGATCCATCCGGGAAAACCAGCTTGAGGCTGGTCGAGGTGAGCTCGACACTGTAGCCCTGGGTATCCATCGCAGCATTCTCCGCAGCTATCGATAACCCGGGTACGGTTAACACCAGGGCTGCCGCCAGGGTGATTACTGTAAATATTTTCAGCATTTTATCTACCTCCGCCTGAAGATGATCAACGAATAGATAGGGGGTCTTATTATTATATATTCTACAGTGCAAAATACGTTCCAAATAATGGAAAAAATTGGGAATAAAAACCGGCAACAATCTATCGTACGGTAAGACATGCAGTTATTCACCGGCGCGGTCACGACGAAGAGCGACCCCAGGTCTGCCTCTCCGTACAGAAACGTGCAGGGTGTGCAGGATCGCGCACAAAATTGATACCCGCGAGGTAACATACCGCCGGCTCATTGGTTAGAGCTTTCACCGAAAACCTCGGCGGAAAAGGCGCTGATCTCGGTGCCCTCCATTTTCCAGGCGTCCGGCGGCAGCCCGGCCTTGCGGCAGGTCTGGGCCAGGAAAGTCTCGCGGTCCCAGCCGTATTCGGTGGCCACCTGGGGCAGGAGCAGTCCCTGTAAGGCTCCCCGCCTGATGATCAGTCCATGGTGGCCGACCTGGATTTTGGCAGTGTCGGCGACCCTGTGTATGGGGCTCATCACGGAGATCTCAAGCTCGAGCTGGTCCAGTTCCCCGGGACTCACCGGCGGGAACCTGTGGTCGCGCAGGGCCGCGGCCGCCGCCATTTCGCTCACTGTCTCCACCAGGGGCTTGACAGCCTCGAGATAGCCGATGCAGCCGCGCAATTGGCCTTTCTTTTTGATGGTCACAAAAGCCCCGCGCTTTTCGGCCAGGACAGGGGTAATCGCCTCGGCAGAGGGCCGCTCGCCGCCGGCCACCACATAGCAGATAACATCGCGCGCCAGTTTGAGCAGGTATTGCTTCTCCTGATCGGTCAATCCCATCTCCTCTCCCGGGTTCGAGGAATCGTTTCCGGCTTCTTCCAGCCGGTCGGAATCGAACAGCATGGCCGAGAGGTAGCCGACCACCCGGTCCCGGTCGCCCGTAGCATCTCCCGAATTGGCCTGGGCCAGGATCCGCACCCCCCGGGCCCCCAGTTTCTCGCAGGCCATCATTACCGCGGCCACGGGTCCGCCGCCGCAGGCCTCCACTTCCGAGCTGGCCAGTGCACGCATCAGGCCGCGGTAATCGTAAGCTTCCACCAAAGCCGCCAGACGGCTGTCGAGCCGGTTGGCCTGCTGGTAATCATGGAAGTGCGACAAGTCGGTGCTGGCCACCAGCAGCACGTCATCGCGCCCGCCCACAGCCGAGGCCAGGGCCTCCGCCAGGGCCTTGCAGGCCTGTGGACTCTGATCGCCCATCACCACCGGCACAAGCCTGGTCCCGGGGCCCAGCTCCACCTGGAGAAAAGGCAACTGGACCTCCAGGGCATGCTCGGCGTAGCTCAGCCCCTCCTGGCGGTGCCCGCGGTCGCTGCACCTGACCGAGCTCTCGCCGGAGCCGGCAACCAGTGCTGCCAGCTCCGTATCCACCTCGAGCGTGCCCAGCGGG
>JAFGTO010000234.1 GCA_016934095.1 Candidatus Glassiibacteriota bacterium | reverse complement strand
CACGCCTGAACCTCAACCTGGGGGCAAACCCGATAACCGAATACTGGCGCGACAAGCCCCGCCGTACCCAAGGACATCTCTTAAGCAGCCAGGATTTCAGTTTCGACCTGAACAGCCGGACCCGGCTGCAGGAAAATTTCAATTACACACCACGGTTCAACCGGTTAAATGAATACCTGATTAACTTCTCGGTCTCGCTGACCACCCAGCTCACCTCGGCTTTCGACCTCAAGCTCAACCTGGAGAACACTTACAACAGCCACCCCCCGGAGCACGACCCGCCTTATAAACGCCTGGACTGGATGTTCTACACTGCGGTGGGCTATAACCTCTGGTAATCTGCAGCCGCCGCCATGTAAAGTTAACACAATGTTAAAATTTAACATCCATTTAACACGGCGGGCAGCCCCGGCGATTCTTTCTCCTGTGGTTAACTTGTTATAACATATTCAGTTATATCATTAACAAGGCACTCCATTTTTTCCGGCACCTAGCTTGCTAACTGATAGTAGAGGCTTTAAATTTTATCTTGAGAACGGTTATACCAATCCCTGACCTTTATTGCACGGAGGAAGCAATGCCGATTTTCGAATACAGGTGCAGCAAGTGCGGACAGGTGATCGAAGCACTGGAAAAAAGCAGCGAACAAAATACCCACTCCTGCCCATCCTGCGGGCATAGCCCGATGCAGAGGATCTTTTCCTCTTTCGGGGTCGACAAGGGAAGCTCCTCCTCGGGCGGCTCCTGCGCCACCGGGACCTGCCCTTTCAACTGAGAGCCCCGCAGAGCGGTTTAAATCCGCTGATGTCCTCCAGCTCCCGCCACACCGGGGTGCCGGCCGCCGGCAAGGCTGCTTACCGGCCCGGCACCAAGGTACACCCTCATCCCGCATAACCCCGGCCCGACATTTTGATGGCTATCTGATGTAAGACAAACTTGACAATTAGTAATAAATTTGTTACAATGCAGGTGTCCAGGCCTGCACCCGCCTGGCAGCTCCCTTTGGACTGCAAGATAAACCCTGGATGGAGGCAAAAGATGAGACCCCTGCAGAAAATGGCCTGGTTCAGCCTGGGTGTAAGCATACTGGCAGCGGCTGGTTTCCTCCTGCTGGTCCCCCTGGCCGGGGCAGCGGCGGCCCGGGGCGCCCTGGGCCTGGTCGGGCTCATCGGCCTGGGATTGGTCTTCCTCAGGCGGAAGAAAGGCGAGGGGTTCTGGGATGAGCGCGACAGGGAAGTCGAGCGCCAGTCTTCGCTGGCGGCCCTCTGGGTCTTTTTCATGTATTTCGTCGCCTGCGGCATGTTTATCATGCTGGGCCCGGGAGACAGGCCCCTGGAGCGGGATGTTTTCATGGCTTTTTTCCTTTTCGGGCTGCTGATTTTTTTCGCGGTCCAGGCGGCGGCCGCACTGGTATTGTATGGAACGGACCGGGAAAAACCCGGAGGCCTGCTGGAGGGCCTGCGCACCATGACCAAGCTGCAGAAAGGATCCCTGCTGGTCCTGCTGGGTGTAGTCCCAATGCTGACTGCCTTTTTCCTGGCCTTCCCTCAGGCCGCAGCGGGCACGGTTGAAATCGCCCTGGCTTTCGCACTGTTCCTGGCTACCGTGATCCTTTTCTTTGCCGTTCCCGCAGCCATGACCCCGGATGAAGCCGACCGGCGGGATGAGGCGATCGGGCGCAGGGCCAGGAGAGCCAGGCTCTACGCGGCCGCGGTCTCCGCCGCTGCCGGGTGCCTGGCAGTTGCGGCCCTCTACGCCTGGAAAGGCCCTGGCCAGGCGTACGCCATCCTTTTCCTGCTGGCGGGCTTCTGCGCTTTCAGCGCGGGACTGCTGGTGTTCCTGGTATCCATTGTCCTGCAGTGCGCCGGCTGGGGCAAAAAAACAACCGAAGAACAGAACTCTTTTCAACCTGTCAACCCTGAACGCGGGGAATCACCATGAGCGATGACGCCCTGGTTATCGAGGGAGTGAGTAAGAGCTACCGCGAGGTCAGAGCGGTGCAGAACCTGAGCGCCCGGCTCCCCGCCGGGAGCATCTATGGCTTCCTGGGGCCGAACGGCGCCGGTAAGACCACCACCATCCGGATGATCATGGACATCATCCGCCCGGACAGCGGCAGCATCCGGGTGCTGGGGCAGGACTCGGCCGCCCGGGCCAGGGACAGGATCGGCTACATGCCCGAGGAGCGGGGCCTCTACCGCAAGATGAAAGTCCGCAGCATGCTGGCCTACCTTGGGGCGATCAAGGGGATGCAGAGGAGTGAAGCCGCACGCGCCATAACCGCCTGGCTCGACGAGCTGGGCCTCTCGGCCTGGGGAGGCAAGAAAGTGGAAGAGCTCTCGCGGGGCATGCAGCAGAAACTCCAGTTCGCGGCCACGGTAATCAACGACCCCGAGCTGCTGATCCTGGATGAGCCGTTCTCCGGCCTGGACCCCCTGAACCTCGACCTGCTCAAGGGGATCATGCTCAGGCTGCGGGAATCGGGCAGCACTGTCATTTTCTCCACCCACATGATGGAGCAGGCGGAAAGGCTCTGCGATTATCTCCTGCTGATCAACAAGGGCGAGAAAGTCATCGATGGCACGCTGGGGTCGATCCGCGCAGGCTTCAAGTCGAATGCGGTATCCGTGGAGCTGGAGGGAGACCCCTCTTTCGTCGGTGGTTTGCCCATGGTGAGCGCGGTAGCCAGAGCAGGGGCCAGGCTGGAGGCAGTCCTCGAGCCGGGCGCCGACCCCCAGGAGTTCCTCAAGGCCCTGGTCGACAAGGCCCGGGTCCGCGCTTTCGAAATCAAGGTCCCATCCCTGCATGAAATCTTTGTCAGCCTGGTGGAGGAGAAAAAATGAAAAAGATCCTCGAGGTCGCCCGCAGAGACTATATCGAGACAGTCAAGACCAAGACTTTCCTGATCGGCGTGCTGATCCTGCCGGTCCTGATGGCGGTCGGCATGATAGTGCCGGCCAAGCTGATGAAAAAGAGCTTCGAGGGCCCCATGGAAGACAGGCACCTGGCCGTGCTCAACCTGGCGGAGCAAATAACCCCGGAGCTTATCAGCGCGTTCACCGACTACAATAAGTCCAATCCCCAGCGCAAAATCATCCCCGAGCTGCATAAGTCCGCCAGCGGCAAGACCGACAACAAGGCCCAGGAGCTCAAGGAGAAAGTACGCAGCGGTGAGCTGGACGGTTTCCTGCTGATCGAGCCGGAGGTGGTCGAGGGCGAGGGCCGGGGATACCTCTACACCAAGAGCATGTCCGACTTTGAATTCTCGCACAGGGTCGTGCGCCTGTTGAACAACGCGGTTACCAACAGCCGCTACCGGCTGAACGGCCTCTCGCCTGAGCTGATCGGCCGGCTCGGCCGCTGGGTCTCTGTCGAGGACGTGGACCTGAGCGCGGAAAAGGAGAAAGCCAGGGACAAGATCGCCATGACCATGGTCCCCTTCTTTTTCATGTTCCTGTTGTTTTTCGGTATCTTCGCCACCAGCCAGGGCCTGATGATGAGCGTGATCGAGGAGAAATCCTCCCGGGTGATCGAGGTGCTGCTGGCAGCGGTCAGCCCGTTCCAGTTGATGGCCGGGAAGATCCTGGGGCAGACTGCGGTAGGCCTGACCCTGGTGGTGCTGTATGCGACCGGCGCCATAATGGTGGCGGCCAGGTACGGCATGGCCGACCTCTTGACCGGCGGCCTGCTGGCCTATTTCCTGGTTTATTTCATCCTGGGGTTCCTCCTGATCGCCGGGTTCCTCGCGGCCGTAGGCTCCACCTGCAACGAGATCAAGGAGGCCCAGAACCTGATGGGGCCGGTGATGCTGATCCTGATGGTGCCTTTTTTTACCTGGATGTATCTGGTGCAGCACCCGACCGGCACCCTGGCCGTGGTGCTGTCGTACATCCCGCCGATAACCCCGATGGTGATGATCCTGCGTATCGCCGCACGACCGGACCTGCCGCTGCTGGAGATAATCGCCTCGCTGCTGCTGGCGGTTTCCGTGCCTGCGGTGATGTGGGCAGCCGCCAAGGTCTTCCGCACCGGGGTCCTGATGTACGGCAAATCCCCTACCCCGCGCGAGCTGCTGCGCTGGCTGCGCTATGGCTGAGCCAGGAGGTAAAACAGAAAAAACCGTGCCGCCTGGGTGTCTTTCTTCTGGCGGCCACCAATCACCAATCTGTGTTCAATCCCAAGCGAGGTACCAGCCGATGAATACCAGGAAGAAAAATCCGGGCTCCGTTGCGGGGGCTTTCGGAGTCAAAGCTTTCGCTTTTTTGGTGCTCTTGCCGGCAGTCAGCTTTACTGTTTTCCCCCGGACCGGGATTTCCTTTGCCGAAGGCCCACCGGTGCTGACTGCGGAACAGGCCGCCGGGATACGGGAGATCCTCACCGAGCGGGTGGACAAATACCATAAGACTGTCGGCATCGCGGTCGGGGTGGTCAATGAGCGGGGCAGGCAGGTGATCGGCTGCGGCCGGCTGGAAAAAAAGGGGAAAGAGCAGGTGGATGGCGGCACGGTGTTCGAGATCGGCTCAATCACCAAGGTCTTTACCGCCCTGCTGCTGGCCCGGATGGCCGAGGCCGGAGAGCTGAGCCTGGATGATCCGGTATCCAGGCTCCTGCCCGGGTCGGTCAGGGTCCCCGGCCGGGAGGGGAAAGAGATAACCCTGCTGCAGCTCGCCACCCATACCTCCGGCCTGCCGCGGCTGCCCACCAATTTCTTTCCCGGGGACATGGGCAACCCCTATGCCGATTACACCGCCGAAAAACTGTACGAGTTCCTCTCCGGCTACGAGCTCAAGCGGGAGATCGGTGGTGAGTACAGTTACTCGAACCTGGGCGGGGGTCTGCTGGGCCACACGCT
>JAFGTO010000233.1 GCA_016934095.1 Candidatus Glassiibacteriota bacterium | reverse complement strand
CCCAGGATAAACATCAACACGCTGAGCAGCCCGAGTCCGGCAGCTCCGCCCAGGAACAGGTTTTCGGCCGCGCCGGGACTTGGGTCGCTGACGATGCGGGAGATTATCAGCCGTCCGGCGCACAGCGAGGCGAAAACGATCAGCAAAAAAAGGACGAGCGACATCAGAGCAATCCTTTATTCCTGGCAGGATGCAGTCTTGCCTGCGAATGACTGCCGTTAGAAGCCGGCAGCAGCCCGGGCCGCAGCAGGGCAGCCTCAAAACTGGAAAAAGTCCCTGAGATATTTGGCATAGCCTTCGAGAAACGGTACAAAGGCCGTTGCTATCCTCCAGAAATAGTACAGGGTAGCCACGGCGATAGCATAGAGCACGGCCCGCTCCCATGGACGGCTCCTGCCGGAAAGACCACCGTCCGGGGCCTTATAAAAAGTATTTTCGTGCCTGCCCTTGTTTTCCATCAGCTCGCTCCGGTGGAGAGTCGCGGGTTTTTCCGGCAGGGTTTTCGGAGACTATTCTATGACCGGATCCCCGGAAAGTCAAGTTCCCCTGCAGCCGGCAGCCAAACTGCCGCAGCGGAGTTTGCTCGGTCCTCAGGTGCGGCAACTCCCGGAACCTCCCCTGATTATAATTTTGACAGGCGGGCGCGATCTTCTTATTATTGTCAGCGGGGAACCCCACCGGGGGGGAGTGGTGTTTTCGCCGCCGGACGGTAGGGAAAAGCCAGGTCCGCTCAGCCTGAGTGGCACGTTGTTTGCTATCTTGTTAGAAACTGAAGAAGATATCCTGGTAATGACTGCTTCCAGGAATAAAGGTTCTCCTCTTGTTTGCTGAAATCCCGGGTTCATTTACCACAGATATACTACCTCCCTTTGGGATAAGGACTTGCCTTTTCCCTGGAAAACTTCGACTATGGAACTTAAAGGTAATAAAATTCTGGTGACCGGGGCCGATGGTTTTATCGGTTCGCACCTGACCGAATATCTGGTCGAGCAGGGGCACAGTGTCCGGGCTTTCGTTTTCTATAACGCTTTTAATTCCTGGGGCTGGCTGGATCACAGCGATCCGGGAATAAAAAAGAAGCTGGAGGTATTCCCCGGGGATATCAGAGACCCTCAGCGGGTAAGAGAGGCTGTGAAAGGCTGTGATCTGGTTTTCCATCTGGCGGCCCTGATCGCTATTCCTTATTCCTATCACTCGCCGGCCTCGTACATCGATACTAATGTTAAAGGCACCCTGAATATCCTGGAAGCGGCCAGCGAGCTGGGGACCTTGAAAGTAATCCACACTTCTACCAGTGAAGTCTATGGGACCGCCCGGTCCGTGCCGATTTCCGAGGAGCATCCTCTTCAGCCTCAATCGCCGTATTCTGCATCCAAGACCGGCGCCGACCAAATAGCGATGTCTTTTTACTATTCATTTGACACGCCCGTAGCGATAATCCGTCCTTTCAATACCTTCGGCCCCCGCCAATCGGCCCGGGCGGTGATTCCCACAGTGATTACCCAGATCGCCGGGGGCAATACACAGATCAAGCTGGGGGCCTTGAAGCCGACCCGCGATTTCAATTACATCGAGGACATGGTTCAGGGATTTATCGCCGTGGCCGAGTCTGATGCCACTCCAGGGGAGGTGATAAACTTCGGCACCGGGCAGGAGACCTCGATCGGCGACCTCGCCGGGATGATCTCCGGCCTGATGGGAGCATCCGTAGAGCTGATACCCGAGGATAGGCGCATCCGTCCTGAAAAAAGCGAAGTGGAACGTCTCTGCGCAGACAATTCAAAAGCCCGCAAGCTGACCGCCTGGACCCCGAGTTATACAGGCTTGGAGGGGCTGCAAAAAGGTTTAAGAAAAACTATCGACTGGTTTATTAAACCTGAAAATCTCAAGCTCTATAAGACTGATATTTACAACATCTGACAGTTATACATGGTTAAAAGGCTGTCTCCGCCCCGGGGAATGTGCCTTTACCTTAAGGTGGGCAAATCGCTGATCACCAGGACAGAGCTCGTAACCTGAGAAACGCCAAGGACGTCTTTTTCATTTTGTCTGGTCTGAAAACGGCCGGGAAAGACCTGCAGATCGTGCCGCGGCCCGCCACTGAAGGCTCGCCGCAGCGACGCTGCCCTCAGATGAGCAAGGCTATGGCCCTGACCGGATACCGGTCCGGGGTCGGGCTTGAAGAAGGTGTCCGGCGGACATACGAATGGTACAAGGCCAACGTTTGCGAGGGGGAGGAGCCGTGCGCGAGGTAATTCCCCTGGCTGTGCCCAACCTCTCCGGAAACGAGGGGAAATACCTGCGGGAGTGTATCGAGACCAACTTCGTCTCCTCGGCAGGGCCATTCGTGGAGAAGTTCGAGGAGATGGTCGCCCGGGCGGCCGGGACTGCTTGCGCGGTCGCTGTCTCCTCCGGAACCACCGGCCTGCACCTGGCCCTGCACAGCCTGGGGGTGAAAGCCGGCGACCTGGTGGTCCTGCCTTCGTTTACTTTCATCGCCAGCGCCAATGCCATCGCCCACTGCGGCGCCGCCCCCTGGGTCCTGGACATCGACCCTGCCGGCTGGACCCTCGACCCCCGGCTCCTGGAAAAGGAGCTCGCCGGCCGGACCCGCAGGGCGGGTGAAGACCTGGTCCATACTCCCACCGGCCGCAGGGTGGCGGCGGTGATGCCGGTCTATACCCTGGGGTCCCCTGCCGACATGCAGCCGATACTGGAGCTCGCGCGAAGCTACGGCCTGCCGGTGGTGGCGGATGCCGCGGCCGCCCTGGGCGCGAGTTACCGCAAGGGGCCCCTGGGAGAACTGGCAGACCTGACTGTTTTTTCTTTTAACGGCAACAAGACAATTACTGCGGGCGGCGGCGGGATGATCGCGGGCACCGATGAGAAGCTGCTGCGGCAGGTCCGCCACCTCTCGACCCAGGCCCGCCCGGGCCGGGAATACCACCACGACCAGGTCGGGTTCAACTACCGCCTGACAAACCTCCAGGCCGCGGTGGGCTGTGCGCAGATGGAGCGGCTGGAAGAGCTTGTCAGGAGGAAAAGGCAAATCCAGGCCGCCTACGAGTCGGCCTTCGCCGGGCTACCGGGGATCGGCTTATTCCCTAAACCGCCCTGGGGAGAAAGCGCCTGCTGGCTGGCTGGAATCACGGTCGAAGACCCAGGTTTGCCACCGGTTAAAAACATCTGCGAGCGCTTGCGGGACAAGGGGATCCAGACCCGGACTTTCTGGAAGCCGGTACACCTCCAGCCGCCGTACCGGGATGCTCCCCGCTCCGGGCAGCCGGTGTCCGAAAAAATCTGGGACAAAGTACTGACCCTGCCCTGCTCGACAAGCCTGACCGCGGAGCAGCAAGGCTGCGTGATCGAGACCGTATCGGGTTTGCTGCGATAGCCCCTTTGCTGTCCGGGGCGGAAAGGTGATTCAGAGTAATGATACGCGATATTAGCTCGTCTAAGCCATCTCGCAGAGTGCGGCCGGCAGACATTGTGCAGGAGGTGGTGCTTCGCGCTGTTTTTACGGGCCGGACGGACCGCCGGTGATCAATTTCAAAAGGTTATTAATACAACCTGAACCTTATCTTAACTACCAATCCTGACAGACTGATCTGTCCGGTTGCAGCCCATGACCGAAAAAAAATCATCCCTGGCGGTTATTCCCGCGCGAGGCGGTTCCAAGAGGATCCCCGATAAAAATATCAGGGAGCTGGGCGGGAAAAAGATCATCGCCTATACTATCGAAGCGGCCCTGGAAAGCGGGGTTTTTTCCCGGGTGGTAGTGAGCACCGACAGCGAAAGGATAGCCGGAACAGCGGTCGAGCTTGGAGCGGAAGTGCCTTTTATCCGCCGGGCGGACCTTGCGGACGATCACACGCCGTCATCCCTGGCGACCCTCGACGCCCTGGAAAACCTGGACCCCGGGGTCGGGCTTTACGACTACGTTGTCCAGCTGATGGTCAACTGCCCGCTGCGCAACGCGCAGGACATCAGGGACAGCTTTCGTAACTTCATAGAATCCAACGCCGACTCCCAGATTTCGGTTACCGACTACGGCTGGCTGAACCCCTGGTGGGCGATGAAAAAAGATGAGCAAGACCGCCTGGAACCTGTTTTTACCCACCAGTTAAAAAAACGCAGCCAGGAATTGCCCGAGCTGTATTGCCCCACCGGGGCGATCTGGATCGCCAAGTCCGGAGCGCTTCGCAGGGAGAAAACTTTCTACACCGCCGACAGAAAGGGCTGGTATATCCCCTGGCAGCGTGCGGTGGATATCGATACGGAAGAAGACTGGCTGCTGGCGGAAATGCTGATCAAGAATCAAAGGAAGTCGCCTTGACTGTTCGCTCTGCCCGTCTGGCTGTCTACACCACGGCCCATCCGGGTGTAACAAAATACCTGCTGCCCTGGTACCGGTCGTTGGCGGAACAGACCGACCGCAATTACGATCTGTGGATCGGCCTGGACGGTATCCGGCCCGGAACGGTAAAGGACTTGTTAGGGGAAGATCCGGCCGCCAGGTGGGTACCGGCGGAGGAAGGAGCCTCTCCGGCCGGGGTCCGCCATGAAGCAATAAAACAGATGGTGGAGTTGTATCCTGCGGTCGTTTTTGTCGACAGCGATGACCTGCTCGAAAAATCGAGGGTGGAAGCCGCCAGGCGAGCCCTGCTTAACAGCGATCTCACCGGCTGCGCCATGCACATAATCGATGAATCCGGCCGGGATACCGGGCTTGTTTTCTCTGCCCCCGGGGGAATGGACCTGGCAGAGCTGATCATTCGCAACAATGTTTTCGGCCTGTCCAATACCGCCTACCGCAGCGAGCTGCTCAGGCAGTGCCTGCCGCTCCCGGAAGATACCTGCCTGGTAGACTGGTTCCTGGCCACCCGGGCCTGGACACTCGGCGCCCGGTTGGGTTTCGATCCTGCCTGCAGGATGTCGTACCGTCAATACCACGCAAATACGGCCTCGATCCTGCCTCCGTTCACCGCCCGGAGGATCAGGAGCGACACCCAAAAAGTCCTGGGCCACTACCGGGGACTGCTGAATAAAGTTCCGGGATTGAAAGAGGAACACAGGTCGAGGCTTGAGTCTGCCAGGGATAAAGTGGAAAAATTCCGGCGCTCGGTTGAGGGATCTCCGGTCGTGCTGAAAAACTACCTGCGGGCACTTAACTCGCAAGAACCCAGACTGATCTGGTGGTCATCGGTAGCCAGCCCAGAGCTCGAGCACCTCTGGTCGGGTACTGTCGAATAGCCAGCCCGATTTTCCTCCGAGAACAAGTGGGTATGGCACTTTTTCCCGGCCAATCCGGTTTAAAATCCCTGGGCCGGGGCGACGGTAAAACCTCCTGAGCGCAGGGAGGATTATTGGATTGATTTGACCAAACAAAAGAATTAATATCAACCAGGCGATGATCGAAGACTCCATACAGCAAGCCGCGGGGAATGCGCTCGCTGGCCAGTTCAAGGTCAATTTAATACTCAGGCTGTTTGCAATTTTTTCCACTCCCGCTGTTTGAATTCCGAAAAGGAAATTCAAGATGAAGATGAAAATACAGCTTGACCGCCGGTCGCTCGGTATTGGTGAGCCCCCCTATGTCATAGCCGAAATCGGGTCTAACCATAACGGCGATATGCAGTTGTGCAAAAGGCTGGTAGATGCTGCAATAACCTGCGGAGCGGATGCCGTGAAATTCCAGTCATGGACGAAAGAAACCCTGATCAGCAAAACTGAATTCAGGCACGGGGCGAGTTATGTCGGAAAAGACAGGCAGCTCACCTCCCTGGAAGAAGAGCTCGAGCGCTTTCAGCTCACCGAGGAGATGCACCACCAGGCGTCGGGCTATTGCCGCGAGAAAGGCATGACTTTCTTCTCCAGTTGCCTGACACCCGATGAAGTCGACTTGCTTGATTCCCTGGACGTGCCGGCTTTCAAGATACCCTCGGGGGAAATTAACAACCTCAGGCTTCTGGAATACGTGGCGGTCAAAGGCCGCCCGGTGATCCTCTCTACCGGGATGGCAACCCTGGGCGAGGTCGAAAAGGCGGTGAGCATACTGCGCTCGGCCGGTAATAACGAGCTGGCCCTGCTGCATTGTATCTCGCTCTATCCACCCGAATATCGAAACATCAACCTGCGCAACATCGCTACCCTGCAGCAGGCTTTCCAGGTGCCCGTAGGGTTCAGCGACCACAGTATCGGCACCGCGATTCCACTCGCCGCGATCGCCCTGGGAGCTTGTATCATCGAGAAACACTTCACCCTGGACAAACAGATGAAAGGCTGGGACCACGCGGTCTCGGCGGACCCGGCTGAGCTGGAGACAATCGTGCGGGAAGGGCGTAATATTTATGAGGCCCTGGGAAGTGCCGAGAGAATTGTCGATGACCAGGAGATGACCAAGCGCCGGCAAATGCGCCGCTCCCTGGTCCTGAAAAGAGACCTGGAAGCCGGTCATATACTCGGGGAAGCGGATATCGACTTCAAGCGCCCCGGAAGCGGGATTCGGCCGGATGAATTGGAATATGCCCTGGGAAAACGTCTGGCACGGGATATGCAAACTGATGATATCATAACATGGTCGGACCTGGAATGAGAGCCGGCCTCTCCGGCCCAGGCACCGTTGACAGGTAAGTCTGTGAGCTTTTACGGGGAAACCCGGGCTCGCGGAACAAACAGTGAGGTAACCTCTGGCATGGCTGTTCCGGTTGTCGGCCTCGGAGCCGGCGGGCACGCAAAAGTCGTGATCGAGATCCTCAGGCAGGACAGCAGGTATGAGCTGACAGGCCTGCTCGACCCTAAGCCTGAGCTGGCCGGAAAGTCGGTTTCCGGTGTTCCGGTAGTGGGCGGTGACGACAGTCTTGCGGAGCTCAAAGCTCGCGGGACCAATCATTTCTTCATAGGCCTGGGGAGTGTTCCGCATCCGGGGCCACGGAAACGGTTATACCTGCTTGCCAGGGAAAAGGGGCTGAAACCGGTCAGCGCAATCCATCCGAAATCTGTAATCGCCCCTTCGGCCGACCTCGGGCCCGGCGCGACAGTAATGGCTGCCGCGGTCATCAATGCAGAGGCCTGCCTGGGCGAAAACGTGATTGTCAATACCGGTGCGATCATCGAACATGATTGCAGGATAGGCGATCACGTCCATAT
>JAFGTO010000232.1 GCA_016934095.1 Candidatus Glassiibacteriota bacterium | reverse complement strand
TTGGGCTTGAGGTAATCTCCCGGGGCCCCGGCCGGCTTGGGGGCCAGGGGGGCCGAGAGGAAATCGTTGCGGGGGATATAGCGGATATGGCTGTAGCATCCTGTTTCCGCCGGGATGCTGTCCCGGGTGCGCTCCGGCTTCCAGCGGTCCGGGTTGATATTGATCTCCCAGACCCCGGAGCCCTTGAGGTCTCCGAAGGCCCGGCTCAGGCGGTGCAGCTCCAGCGCGCCCTGCGGCACCCCGTCCCTGCGGTAATAACTCGCGGTCCAGGCATCCATCAGCACCCACTTGTCATAGTCGTTGGACCAGAACTCCATGGCATGGTGCCAGTTGCAGGGAACGATCCTGGCCTGGATGCCGATAGCGGCCAGGCACTGCAGCAAGAGCAGGTGCTTGTAAGTGCACCACAGGTGGTCGCCCCGGCCGGTCCGGTCCAGGATGGCCAATGCGTTCCAAACCGGGTAATCGATCGGCCAGTTGTGGGCCCAGAGCTCGCTGACCAGGTGTGCGATCCTGACCACGGAGTCGAACTCGCTCCCGGCACCGGTGGTGAGGCTGTCCAGCCCCAGACGGCGGCTCAGCTCTCCGAGCTGGGGGTCATCCCAGCGCTGGAAGCTGAACGGGTAGCGCGGCAGGTATGCCGAGCCGCTGACAAAGCGCTTGAAATGTATGCCGTGCATGCCCGCCGAGTCGGCTTCCGCGCTGGGGATCCAGTATTCGTAACCGACCCGGGGCCCGCCGGCCGGGGCAGGCGCGGCAAAGGCAAGCAGGCAGGCTACCACAGCTAACGGTAAAAAGATCTTACTGTACAATGACATCAGGGCCTCCCTGTACGAATGATGTATTAAAGGGGCGTCTTCAATCAGCTTCCGGGGGAAGGTCTTTTTCCTTTTCGGCACGCATTTTCAAAAAGAACCCCTTGTAATGCTTCTCGACACAATCGGGACACAAGCCATGGGAAAAGACCGCATCGGACTGGTCCCTGATAAACTCCTCGATCGGTATCCAGCTTTCCCCGACCTTTACTCTCTTGCAGAACGCGCAGCATTGAATAAACCCCTCCAGGTACTTGACATGCTGCAGGATTTTCCTGGTGGAAAAGACGATGAAAAGACATAGCAAGACTGCTACCGCGCTTTCAAAAATACTTTCGACCCAGTTGACCGGCGTAGGCTTGGCCCCCAGCAGCACGGAGGGCAGGTCGAGTACCTCATCGACCCACAGGATCAGGATCACGAGTCCGAACCCGATAACTTCATATTGCATTATCCGTTTGGTGAATAGTTTCTTGTTCATCTTCTTTTCCTTTTGAGTTATCGCCTGCAGGGCCAAGGCTCTATTTGCAGCCCGAGCTTCTGAGGTTTTTTCAAGATACCGGGACAGTATAAATTTAACTCGAAATAACCCGGATAAAAGATTTTTCTTGGAGCTTCGATCAATAGCTGAATTCAGCGGGCAGCCTCGACCCGCGAAGTTGACATCTCCTTGCGAAACTGATAGATTAAAGTACTGCCGAATTGGCATGAGCCATTTACCTTCTCCGGACCCATGACCGATACAGTCGATTACAAAATACTGGTTACCTCCAGCGACCCGGAAGCCTCCTCCAGGGTGATCGGCGCATTGAGCGCCAAAGGCTACACGGCTTCCGGCATATCCGCCCCTCCCCGCCCCGTGAAGCTCCAGGATGCCGGCCAGGCAGCTACCGTGATAGTCCTTACCGGCGACATCCACGAGGCCCCCGCCCTTCGTTTCCTGGAAGCGGTCAGGCACGCTCCGCCCAGCCTGGGTGTAATCTGCCTGATCGAGCCTACCGAGCCGGAAAAGCTTTCTTTTTTCGACCGTCTCGGGGTGGATGCAGTGTTCGAAAAGCCGGTGGCGGGCGAGGAAATCGCCCAGGCGGTTGTCAGGCTGATCGAGCGCAAGCGGCTGATCGGCAGCATCGGCCTGATCGGCAAGACCCCGGCGATGCGCGAGGTGGTCGAGCGGGTGGCCCAGTATTCCCAGGTCAACTCGACCGTGCTGATCTCGGGCGACAGCGGCACCGGCAAGGAGCTGGTGGCCCAGGCGATCCACCGCCTGAGCGAGCGCCGCCACAAGCAGTTCATCGCTGTCAACTGCGCGGCCATCGCCGAGGGCGTGCTGGAGAGCGAGCTTTTCGGCCACGAGAAAGGGGCTTTCACCGGGGCCAGCTCCCTGCGCAAGGGGCACTTCGAGTTCGCCTCCGGCGGCACGATCTTCCTGGATGAGATCGGCGAGATGCCGCTGTCGGTCCAGGTAAAGCTCCTGCGCGTGCTCGAGGAGCGTGAGTTCATGCGTGTCGGGGGGAGCCAGAAAATCCGGGTGGACGTGCGGATGATCGCCGCCACCAACAAGAACCTGGAGCTGGAGGTGGAACAGGGCAATTTCCGCCGCGACCTCTACTACCGCCTGAAAGTGCTCTCGATCCACATCCCCCCCCTGCGCGACCGGCGCGAGGACATCCCGCTGATGCTGAACTACTTTATCGAGCAGTTCTGCCGGGAGAACAACAAGACCTTTGCCGGGATCGACCAGGAGGCCCTGGCTATCCTGCAGAACTACGACTGGCCGGGTAACGTGCGCGAGCTGCGCAACCTGGCCGAGTCCATGGTGGTGCTCTCGCTGGGCAGCCGCATCCGGGCCAAGGACATACCCGAGCAGATCTACCGCCGCGGCAGCCCGGAGCGCCTGCTGCCGGTGCTGAGCCAGCCTGCCCAGGCGGATGATGACTGGGGCCGCAGGCAGGAGGCTATCGAGCGCAGGCTGCTCTACAAGGCGGTGATGGGCCTGCAGAAGGACATAGTCGAGATCAGGCAGATGCTGATCGGCCGGGGAGTGATCCACGGTGATGAATTCGAGGGGACCGGAGTGCGCGGCGGCGATTACGACAGCGGCGACCGGCCTGCCGGGGGCTACCCGGAGAGGGACATCTCCGAGGTGGGCAGTGTCCAGCTCGAGCCGGATTCAGGCACGGAGAAAAGGCCCAACATGCAGGAGATCGAGCGCGCGGCGATCCTCGAGACCCTGGCCGGGGTGGGCGGCAACCGCAGGAAAGCGGCCAGGATCCTGGGCATCGGCGAGAGGACCCTATACCGCAAGCTCAAGGAGTACGGGCTGAGCTAGAGGATCTGAAAAATACAAGATTTGTTATGCTTGAAAAAGGGAAACAACTTGAAAGATAAAAGGCATACAAAATGAAACTCTTAGACGAACTGAGAACCGTATTAAAACAGGACAAAAGGCTGGTATCCGAAGATAAGCTATTGAAGAACAGAATTGTGGTGGTTTTACGTGGAAGAATTGGTTATGTTGCTTAAATCAGGAAAACAGCTTCATGGATATAACATGATGATAGAGACCTTAGTTGGGATCAGCCATGAAACAAGAAGCCGATATTTTGTTGCGCGTTGAGAAAGCACGAAAGCTTCTCAATGGAAATACTTCGCGGAAGAAGCGTTCGGAGATCGGGCAATTTCTAACGCCTGCTCCTATTGCCTCCTTTATGGCGTCGCTATACGGAAGGACATGTGATAATGTTCGGGTTTTAGATGCTGGAGCGGGTGCGGGAGCGCTTTTAGCGGCTCTTGTTAGAGAACTCAGTTTAAGGGCCGAACGACCCAAATCTATTATGGTCACGGCCTATGAGAACGACACAAAGCTTTTACCATATCTCGAAAAGACAATGGTTCTTTGTCGAAACACATGCTCCGAAACAAATATCGTTTTTGATGGAGTTGTTTTGTGTGAAGACTTCATTTCCAACGCGGTAGCTGACCTAGATAATGGGTTATTTAGTAGGAGTGGAAACAGATTCACACACGCTATCCTGAATCCTCCATATAAGAAGATTAATGGTGAATCGTCCGTGCGAAAACGCCTTAATGCGGCTGGATTGGAAACATCCAATCTCTATGCAGCATTTGTTTGGTTAGCTTCTCAGCTTTTGCTTCCTGGTGGTGAAATTGTGGCGATTACGCCGCGGAGTTTCTGTAACGGCCCGTACTTTAGGCGATTTCGAAAGTCTTTTCTAAATTTGATAAACCTGCGGCGTATCCATTTGTTTGAATCAAGGAAAGAAGCGTTTGCGGATGACTCGGTATTACAGGAGAACATAATATTTCACGGCATCAGAGGACAGAGGCAGCCCAAGTTAGTTACGATATCCGTTTCGAAAGGACCTGACTTTGCCAATGCGACCCAAAGAGAGATTCCATTTGAAAAAGTGGTTTTACCAGGAGACAGAGATGCGTTCATCCATCTAATCGATGACGATGAAGGCAAACAGATAATGGAGAGGATGTCTCGATTCAAAACACCATTGATTAAATTGGGCCTTGAGGTCTCGACGGGACGAGTTGTTGATTTTCGGTCTCGTAAATATCTGAGACAGAATCAAGAACGGGGAACTGTACCCCTCGTCTATCCATGTCATTTCGACAAGGGTTTCGTTCGTTGGCCCCAACCGAATACAAAGAAACCGAACGCCATAGTATGTTCAGATCAGACACAGGATTTACTGGTGAAATCAGGCCATTATGTTCTCACTAAGCGATTTTCGGCAAAAGAAGAACGCCGGAGAGTGGTGTCCGTCGTTTATGACCCCGACCAGATTAAAGCCGAATTAGTGGGATTTGAAAACCATCTGAACTACTTTCATGCTCGGGGTAAAGGCATGCCTTCAGATTTGGCAAAAGGCCTTTCTGCCTTTTTGAACTCAACTTTATTTGATCGATATTTCCGTTTGTTCAGCGGGCATACTCAGGTAAACTCAACAGACCTCCGCAAAGTATCCTATCCACCCAGCGAACAGTTGTATCGGATCGGTAAAAGAATTGGAGAATCAATACCAGACCAAGAGACTATAGACGACATCTTAGAACAGGAATGCGGCGAAGATGGCTAAAAAGATAAACTCAACCAAGGCAAAGAAAAAAATAAAAGAGGCCATGAAGTTGCTCAAAGAACTTGGGTTTCCCCGGCAGCAGGTCAATGAACGATCAGCATTGACCTTGCTATCTTTGCTGGATCTGAAACCAAATGATTCCTGGTCCAATGCTCGTGATCCCTTGATGGGTATTACGCCAATGATTGATTTTTTCGCTGAGCACTACGGCAAACGATATGCTCCAAACACCCGCGAGACTGTTCGACGCCAGACTGTTCACCAATTTGTTCAGGCCGCTTTTGTAGTTCCTAATACTGATATGCCTTCTCGACCTACGAACAGCCCGAAAGCTGTCTATCAAATTGAGCCCTCTGCGCTGAAGCTACTCCGAGAGTTCGGCAGAGATGAATGGGATAGAAGGTTGAAGGAATATCTACAATCGGTCGGGACGCTTAAAAAGCTATATGCGAGCGAGCGTGAAATGCGACGGATTCCAGTAACCCTCCATAACGGCGAAAAAATCCGACTTTCACCGGGCGGGCAAAATGTACTCGTAAAAAAGATTCTTGATGATTTCTGTCCCCTCTTCACCCCTGCCGGTAAAATTGTTTATGTTGGAGATACTCAGAAAAAATGGGCATACTTAGATTCAGACGCCTTGCGTGAATTAGGGATTGAGATCGAAGAACACGGGAAGATGCCGGACGTGGTAGTTCACTACACCGAGAAAAACTGGCTCGTTTTAATTGAGGTCGTTACAAGCCACGGCCCTGTCAATCCAAAACGGAGACAAGAATTGAAAGAACTGTTTGCCCATTCGACAGTTGGTCTCGTATACGTAACCGCCTTCATGAATCGACGCACCATTATAAAATACCTTAATGAGATATCGTGGGAAACCGAGGTCTGGGTTGCAGACTCTCCAACACACTTGATCCATTTCAACGGAGAACGTTTTCTTGGCCCATACGAGTAAATGTTATTTAACTGAAATGAAACTGGAAAAACAAACGCCAGTTCAGAGTTCAGTAGAATTTACCCGAGGTTCTGGCGATACAAACGGAAGATTCAAGGATATGGAATAAAACGCTGGCCATAAAAAAAGCGGCCAAGGAGGCTTTCGCCCCACCAGTCGCACACTTGCGGCTGTCTTGGTCGCTATTTATAATATTTACAGGCCGCACGCCTGAGCACCCCACCCCCGGCTTCAGCGGGCCTTGCCCTTCAGGATGCTGATGTCATGCAGGCGCCCGATATCCGGCAGCTCGCCCACCAGGGGCAAGGCGTACTCGACAAATTTGTCGCTCACCTGGCTGTCGCCCTCGAAAAACTCCTTGGGCATAACTACCGTGTGCCTGGCCACTTTTTTCAGCTCCACGATCTCATAGTCCACTGCATAGGGCTTGTTGCTCACCCGCCTGATCGCCACGCTGCCCTCGTAATGGCCGCTCACCGCGGCCTTGACCGCCTCCTCGCCCACGGTGCGGGCCTCCACGGCATCCACCTCGGAGATGATGGTAGGGAAACAGCGCTGCAGGTAGCCGAAAGTGTCAGAGCGCACCCGCGAGACCTTGAGGTTGTTCTTGATCAGCGAGCTGAGCGCATCGCCTAGGGCGCCGGTGCCGGAGAGCTGCACGTTGCCGTGGCTGTCGGTCTCCACCTCTTTTTTCAGGGCCTGGATCACCGGCTGCCCGCTCTTGTCGTGCACACCCTCGCTGACAGCGATCACGCAGCGGCCGTACTTCTTGTAGACTTTCTCGACCCCGGCCACGAACTTTTCCGGGTCGAACACGTTCTCAGGGCAGTAGACCAGGTGCGGCCCGTCATCCGGGTATTTCTTCCCCAGCACCGAGGCAGCGGTGAGGAACCCGGCGTGGCGTCCCATCACCACCCCGATATAGATCCCGGGGATACTGCGGTTGTCCAGGTTGGCCCCCATGAAAGCCATGGCCACGAAACGGGCCGCCGAGCCGTAGCCGGGGCAGTGGTCGGTCTCCTGCAGGTCGTTGTCGATGGTCTTGGGGATGTGGAAAGCGTGGAACTCGTACTGGGCTTTCTTGGCGAAGTCATTGATGATGTGGGCGGTCTCGGCGCTGTCGTTCCCGCCGATGTAAAAGAAATAGCGCACCCCGTGCTTGCGGAAGTTGTCGAAAATGACTTTGCACTCTTCCTTGTTAGGCTTCTTGCGCACGCTGCGCAGGGCGCTGGATGGGGTATGCGAGATCACTTCCAGGTTGTCCAGGCTCTCGGCCCGCAGGTTGATGAAATTCTCCTTGAGGATCCCCTCGACACCATGGATCGCGCCGTAGAAATCGGTGATCAGCTTGGGGTACTTGCTGGCCTCGAGCACCGCGCCGATCAGGCTGTGGTTGATCACGTTGGTCGGGCCGCCGGACTGGCCGATCACCGCCGCTCCGCTGTATGCTGTTCCCATCTTGATCCGCTCCTTTACAGGCTATGATTAGCTTTTTTCCCTCTCTGCGCCCCGCTGCCCGAACAAAGCGGGCGGCCGCAGGCAGATCTCGAGGCGCGAGACAGCTTTCGGAAGTAAAGCAGGACAGACAAAGGAATTGCAAGTTAGCCAAATCCGGGCGGGTTGTCAAGGGATGTCGAGGCTCGGAAGACAGGGTTTGCAGGTGATGCAGGCACAGGGGCAGGCACAAAGAGACAAAGGGATAAAGGCACAGAGTAATACAGGCACAAAGGGTCAAAGGCACATAGGCACAGAGACCCCACAACCCGGCAACGGGCGAGGCATGCCTCGCCCCTACAGTAGAATACAATGCCGCAAAGCCCGTGGACTGCAGATACTGGGTAAGCCGAACAAGAGCTGCCTACTGAGCGCTCAAGAGCTGCAGCAGGCTCAGCAGGTCGAAAATATCGACCCGGCCGCTCCTGTCTATATCCGCGGCCCTGAGCCGCTGGGGGTCCAGGGTTATCTGGCCGCCCAGGGCCTGGAGCAGGGTCAGCAGGTCGAAAATGTCCACCGCCCCGCTGAGGTCCAGGTCGCCGGAGAGCGGGGGCGAGTAGGTGAAGGAATAGAGGCTGTCCGGCGCTGCGGCCGGGTCGGTGGTCAGGTTGCCGAAACTGTCCGCGGCCACGATATAGAAGTCCACCCGCGCGCCGCGGGGGTACTCTCCTACCATGCCCGCAAAGATCCCGGGAGAACCGGGCACGGGCGCCATCTCCACCGTGTCCGCGAGCTCCGGCCCTACTCCCAGGACCGCATAGACCCTGGCCAGCCATTCATCCAGGACAGCGGCCCGCAGGGAATAGTAGTCCCCGTCAAGGGTATCCAGAAACGCTGCCGCGTTCGTGATCACCGGGCCTGCGAGGTCCACCACGCCGAACGAGAAATAAGTGCCGGGAGCATCCCGGGGCAGGTACGAGGCATTGCCTGAGGAGTCCACGGCCCGGAAAAACAGGCGGAACGCCGTGCCGGCCTTGGCACCGGGCAGCCCTCCGCTGAAGATGCTGTCGCCCTCCGTCTCCAGGCCCAGGGTGTCAGCCCAGCCCACGGTACCTGTGGAGTAGACCACCTCGACCCTGCCGATGCCGCCCGGGTCGGCTGCCGCCACGCTCAGCGCATAGGGCCCTGCGGTGTCATCCGTGTCTGCGGGCAGGACAACCGCGCTCAGCACCGGCGGCAGGGTATCGATTACCCGGAAGCTGAAAAAGTCCGCGGGCGCACCGCCGGGAGCATACCCCAGGTTACCCTGGGCATCCGCGGCCCTGAGATAGTAATCCACCACCCGGCCCAGGGCCTGGGCGGGTATCGAGGCGGCGTAGGTACCGGGGCTGTCCTCTTGCGGGGACATGATTTCCACCCCGCTGAAAACGCCGACATCCCTGAGCCGCCAGAAAATCAGTACCTTGTCGATCCCGTTTTCATCCGCCACCACGGCCTGCACCGGGTAGGAATCCAGGGCCAGGTCCATATCCGGCAACGGCTCAGAGCTGATTGCCGGGGGCTCGAGGTCGACCTCTTTAAGCCCTGCGAGCACCTGGTAGCGCGCCCGCGCCGCCGCGACATTGTCCCGCAGCTCGGCCAGGGTGTTTCCTCCCGCCACTGCGAAAGCCACCACCACCTCGCGGCCGGGTTTCAGCCAGACCGGCCCGGCACAGAGCAGCTCGCTCCAGTCATCGGCCACGGCAACCACCGTGTCCCTCGCACCGGAGGTCATGCAGGAGAACTTCTCGGCCCCGGTGAAACCGTTCGAGATATCCCGCTGGTAGTTGATCGCCCGGAAGCCGGAGACCTGCTGGGTCAGCAGGGCGTGGCCCACGCAGGCGTTCGAGCCGTTGTCGTACATGTAGGCCAGGCGCAGGCCGCTTTCATAGCCCACCATGTCATCCTCGCCCGAGCCGGACCACTGCCCCACGTCCCAGTCCAGGTGCTGTGCCAGGTAGACTCCGTTGACCTCCCGGTCCGCCGGCCCGGCCAGGGTGTACTCGACAATCACGTAATCGTCATCCGAAGCGCTGCTCCAGGCGTAGCTGGTCTGGTAGACCTCGACTCCCAGGGGCCTGGCCGCCCTGGAGTCCGCGTAAGCGCCGGTTATCTCCTGGTCCGAGTAGACACCAGGTTCCAGGACCCGGATGTTCCCCCCCTTGACCGAGGTGAAGTCCTGGTCGAACTCCAGGGTGTAGCCGCTGGTCTGTTCGTTGTAGGTGGCATCCGAGACATTCAGCGGCCCGCTGGCGATCAGCAGGGCGCCCTGGTAGAGCTGGTCCGGGGTCGAGGCACCGGTATAGGGGTAAAGGAACCCGCCGCCGTCCTCGCCATCCGTGCCGATGACCCCGTAGTTGGTAAGCGAGAGGCGCGCCTTGCCCACAGTGTGCCCGGCCACGCCCTTGACCGGCTGCTCGGACTCCGTGCCCACGGCCAGGGTGAAAGAGACCGTGCGGGTGATGCCGCCGCCGGTTATCTGCAGAGAGAAAGCGCGTGCGATACCCTCCGGCATCTGGCGGGAAAAGGACAGCACGAAAGGGTTCGCGGCGTTGGAGGCCTCGCCGCCGGCAGCAATATTGCCGAACGAGGCGGTGCCCGAGACCACGGATACATCCGGGCTGGCCGAGGAGACCGTGGCGGAGACCGAGGAGGCCGCGGCACCCATAGCGGTCAGGCTGACCACCACGCGGGCCTGCTCGCCCGGGGTGATCAGGTC
>JAFGTO010000231.1 GCA_016934095.1 Candidatus Glassiibacteriota bacterium | reverse complement strand
TTCTCCTTTCCCCCGAGCCCCCATTTCTCTTTCCAAAACTTTTTATCTTGATTTTTTGGTGCGAAACTTTATCGCCGGGTCTGTGGATTTTGAAACCGGGAAGCACCTTTCGTAGTCTAATTGTATGAGTGTCGATCAAGCGGTGCGGAAAAGCACCACTCCCCTTAAAAACTTCAACGCGGAGGCATAAGATGAAAACGACGTTCGTCAAGAGCTCTATAAGCAGTTCGCCGTATCTCAAGGCGGCGATCAGCACCCTGGCCTATTTCGGCCCCTGGATAATGTTTTTCTGCCTGAGCTCAATCGCCTGAAAAGGAAAAATCTAAAATGGGATTTCCTAAAGCTTGAACCGGTCGCCCTGCTGGAGCGGAGCGACCGGATTTTTTTTGCCTGAAACACGAATTACAAAATAAAAATGATCTTTCTCTCCCTGAAACGTCTTGCCCTGGCGGAGGACCCCCCGGGTGTAACTTTTTGGCCTGGGGCGGAGTTTAAATGAAACTGATTCGCAGACACAAAAACGACACCGTTGCAGCGGGGATGGGTATTATTGCCGTGATGAGGAAAATGCGACGGTTTTATTTATAAGAAAGGAAGATGAGAGAATGTTCGTTTCGAAAGAGCGGTCAGAAGATATCAGGTCGTCCCTGAAAGTTATTTTCGGAGTGTTGATGTATTTCTTGATGCTGGGCTTGCTGCTGACACCCTTCATCGCCGGGTTATAAAGTTTACGGCCACAGGTTTGCCGGAGAGACCGCAGGCAGGGCCGGAAAACGGCGGCCGGGATAAGCTCCGGGACTCAGAGGCCGTGGCCGGTGGTGCTCATGGTCAGCTTGCCGTGCTTGACACCCCGGGTTGCGGTCAGGCGGTCGGCGATGCTTTTTATCAGGGTGTTGGGGCCTTTGAAAATGATCACCTCCAGGCAGTTGTCGTGGTCGATATGCACGTGCAGCGAGGAGACTACCAGGTGGTGGTATTGGTGCTGAATGCTGTTCAAAGTTTCGCTCAGCTCGCGTGTGTGGTGGTCGTAGACCAGGCTAAGGCTCGCCACCGACTCCATCCCGTCCAGCTTCCACTGGTCGGCCACCAGGTGGTCGCGGATCAGGTCGCGCAGGGCCTCGCTGCGGTTTGAGTAGCCCTGCGCGCCGATATGCCGGTCGAACCTCAGGCACAGATCCTCGTCTATCGAGACCCCGAACCGCTTGATTTTTCCCATGCTGCCCTCCTTATGCCCGCGTTTCCGTTCTCTATCCACCGGCCCGATTTGTTGATTGACAGGCGAGTTGACAACTCCTAAATTTCCACTTGCTGTAACAACCGGCGGCGGTAACTGTTAATTTATTACCCGCAGGGAGCGGGAGCAATTGAAAATTACGGGTCACGACAATAGCCAGGCTTCTGCCGGAAGGTTTCCATGATAGATATCACCAAGCTTCTTTGCGGCGAAACCTCGAGCGGCGATGCGATCCGCTACGGACGCGCCGGCGCAGGGGTTGAAAGCAGGGACCATTCAGTGTCCCAGCGGGTGCCTAAAAGTGCGGCCGAGCGCCGTCCGGTTACCGTCTGGAATATCACCCGGCGCTGCAACCTGCGCTGCGTGCACTGCTATACCGATTCCCGGAACATCCGCTACCCCGATGAGCTGACGACAGCCGAGGGCAAGGCTTTCCTGGCCGACCTGGCCGAGTTCGAGGTGCCGGCCGTGCTTTTCTCGGGCGGGGAGCCGCTGGTCAGGCGCGACCTTTTCGAGCTGGTGAGCCATGCGGCCGGCCTGGGCCTGAGGCCTACCCTGTCCACCAACGGCACCCTGATCGACAAGAAGACGGCCGCCCGCATCAAGGAGACCGGGTTCACCTATGTGGGGATCAGCCTGGATGGGATCGGCGAGGTGAACGACTGCTTCCGCGGCAAGAAAGGCGCTTTCGAGCTGGCCATGCGAGGCTTCCGGAACCTAGTGGAGCTCGGCCAGCGGGTGGGCCTGCGCCTGACACTCACCCGGCAGAACTACCAGGACCTGGAAAAGATTTTTGATTTTATCGAGGAAGAGGAGATCGACCGCGCCTGTTTCTACCACCTGGTATATTCCGGCCGGGGGGCTTCCATTGCCGAGTCCGACCTGACCCACGGCCAGAGCCGCAGCGCCCTCGAGGTGATCATGCGCCGGACCGAGGATTTCCACCGGAGGGGCCTGAAGAAGAATATCCTCACCGTGGACAACCACGTGGACGGGATCTACCTGCTCCGCCACCTGGAACAGCGGAATTCTCCCCGGGCCGCTAAGGTGCGCGAGCTGATGGAATGGAACCGGGGCGGCACCTATTCCAGCGGAGTGGGTATCGCCGACGTGGACTTTTTCGGCGAGGTCCATCCCGACCAGTTCTGGATGCACTACAGTTTCGGTAACGTGCGCAAGAGGAAGTTCTCCGAGATCTGGACCGATACCTCGGACCCGCTGATGACCGGGCTGAAAAACCGGCCAGCCATGATCAGGGGACGCTGCCGCCTCTGTAGGTATTTCCAGCTCTGCGGCGGCGCGATGAGGGTCAGGGCCGACAGGGTCTACAACGACCCGTTCGGCCCGGACCCGGCCTGCTACCTCACCGATGAGGAAATAGGCCTCAGCGAAGAGATGAAAGCCGAGCTCACAGCCGCCGGCGAGGTATATCCCGTGCCCGAGGGACTGACCGGCTGAGAGCCGGCCGGGGCAGAAGTCGGCATGGCAATCGCCGGCGGCTGACCAGAGGGCGGGCTTAACCGGGGGCTGTCAATACAGGGGTGGATTTTCCGCCTCTTTTTTTATAACTTGGAGGGGCGTTGATAAAAGACGTCAACGCCCCGTGGTTTAATCTATTGCTTCATGGGCTTCTCAAGGGGCATGGCAAGCCGTTTCCTGTGTAACTGTAGAATATCAAGTAAGTTATGCGATAAATGCTTTCTTGCTATACGTCGTTGTACCAAGACAGGAAACGGCCCTTGACAGCCATATTCCCCGGAAATTTTTCAACAAGCTGTTGGTAGTCGAGACAATTTCGTACCCGGGTGAGGCGATCTCCCCTCGCGACTTGAAACTTGAAATAAGTCGGGTGGGATTAGTGCATTCTGTTCGGCTGCGGAGTCATTTCAAGTGATCAATTTTCTCAACCCGCTTTTCCTGTTCGCCCTGGCTGCGGCCGCGATACCGTTTATCATCCACTTCCTCAACCGTTTCCGGGCCAGGCGGCAGGAATTCAGCTCGCTGATGCTGCTCAAGGAAATCCAGCACCACCAGATGCGCAGGCTGAAAATGCGCCAGTGGCTGCTGCTGATCCTGAGGACGCTGATTATCGCGCTGCTGGTCCTGGCGCCGGCCAGGCCGGTGGTAAGAGGCATTTTCCGCTCCGGGCCGGCGGACCACCTGCCGACCGCAGCGGTTTTCATCCTGGACACCTCGGCCAGCCTGGGTTACGTGGGCCGGGAGGGCCCGGCTTTCGAGTACCTGCTGGGGCGGCTGAGGCTAATCGCCGGGTGGCTCAACCCGTCAGACCGCTACCGGATGATCGCCGCAGATGAGAGCTACCGCCTGCTGGACAGTCAATGGAGCCACCCGGCGGCCGACAATACTTCCACCCCCGGGTTATCCTTTCCGGAGAGACCCGGCAACAGGGCGACCAGCCTGGGCCCCGCCCTGGCCGCGGCCCGGGACCTGCTGACAGCCGAAACCGGATTCGCCGGACGGGAAGTCTACCTGTTCACCGACCGCCAGCAGGGGTTCCTGGGCGTGGACAGCCTGGAGCTCGACCCGTCCTCCGGGATACGCTGGTACCTGGTCGAGCCGCACCAGGGCGAGCCGGAAAACCTTGCGATCGTCTCGGTTGCCATGCCGGGCGAGTTGGTCAGGCCCGGGGTGCCGCTCAAGGCGGCGGTCGAGGTGGCTCACCACGGGGGGAGCGAGAGCCTCCAGTGCCTGCCGCGGGTCTACCTGGACGGCAGGCTGGTGGCCCAGGGCGAGGCGGTCGTGCCGCCGGACCGGGTAGTACCGGTGGTGGTGGAGCTGCCGGCCATGGAGGCGGGTTTCCACGAGCTTACCGCAGTGCTGGATGCCGACAACCTGGCGGCGGATAACCGCCGCTCCGTCGTGGTCAACGTACCCTCGCGGGCCAGGGTGATGCTGGTGGAGAACCGGCAGGCAACTGAAGATTACCTGGGCACGGCCCTCGAGGTAATGGCTGAGGAGGGGGCCGGCCCGCTGGTCTTGTCCCGCCGGAGGAGCTTGCCGCTGTCTGACTCCGAGCTTGGCCGTGCCGACCAGGTGATCCTCCACGGCCTGGATTTCCCGGCCGCCGCCATGCAGGCTTTCTGGGAGCGGGCGGCCACTCGCGGCGCGAGCGTACTGGTCTTTCCCTCAGCCGCCGACCGGGATGAAGCCGCGGTGCTGAGGAATTTCAACGCAGCACTGGCACGTGCGGGGCTGCCGCTCTCTCTGGGTCCGGCGGTAAGCTCAGGCCGGGGGAGTTACGATACGCCGGGGGCGGGGAGGGGGGCCGCCGCCTCGGCAGGCTCCGTGTTCGACCCGCTGTTCGGGGCTATCCCGGGCTGGGAGAGGATCAAGGTCTTTGTCCGCAGGAGCCTGCCGAGCGCCGGGGGAACCCCGGCGGCCGACGGGACCGGCGGCGCGGCGGCCCCCCTCGCCTGGGACATGCCCCTGGCCGGAGGAGGAATCCTGCTGCGCCTGGTCCGCACTCCGGTGCTCAAAGCTGCCGTGGCCACCGCGGACCTCTCGGACCCGGCCGAGTGCGAGCTGCCGGAAACCCCGCTTTTCGTGCCCCTGCTCCACGCCCTGATCACCCTGGTCGCAGCCGAAGGTCCGCTGATCGGGAGCCATTACCGGGTGGGCGAGACGGTTAACATATTTTTCGGCGTAGAGGTAAGTACGGAGCACATGGTGATACACGGGCCGGATGATAACCGGTACAGGCTGCCGCCGGGCAAGCTCGCGCGGTTCGATTTCAGTCAGACAGAGCTTCCCGGCACTTACAGGCTCTATGAGGCGGAAAAGCTGGTGGGAGCTTTCAGTGTCGGGTTGGCCCCGCAGGAGTCGGACATCAGGCTGGAGGACAGGGAAAAACTGAAAAGTCTTTTCGGCGGGGCAGGGCTGGAAATAATCGGCCCGGGACAGGACCTGGCACAGACCGTGTTCCTGGAGCGTGGTGGAGTGGAGGTCTGGCCCGCCTTGATCGTTCTGGTCATCCTGCTGCTGGTTGCCGAGCAATTGGTGGCAAGCCACAAGAGAACCGAGGACTAGCTAAAATGTCATCTCTCGGGGACCTCTTAGACATCCTGCTGGAAACCAAGAGTTTCCGTAAGGTCCTGGATCACCTGGAAAAAAAGGAAGCGGGGCCGAAAAACCTGCGGCTGGGGAACCTTTACGGGTCGAGCAAGAGTTTCGTGGCGGCGGGGTTGTGCCACGCACGCCCGGGCAGTGTCCTGCTGGTAACCCGCGGGGCCAAGCAGGCAGAGAAGATAGAGGCGGACCTGGTGAACTTCCTGGACGGGAGCCTGGTGTCGCTCTACCCGCAGTGGGAGGTCCTGCCCTATGAGGAAGCTGTCGAGGACCGGGAGATTATCGGTCGCCGGGTAGAGATTCTCTCGGCGCTGCTGCATCGCCAGCCGGGTATAACAGTGGTCCCGGTAAAAAGCCTGATGCAGAAAGTGCTCGCACCGGAAAGCTTCTGCGAGAAAGTGCTCACCCTGCGCGCAGGCAGCGAGGCAGAGCTGGACCTGGTGGTTCGCGACCTCGCCGGGATGGGTTTCACCAGGGAGGCGATGGTCGAGGAGGTGGGTACTTTCGCCCTGCGCGGCGGCATTCTCGACATCTACGGATACCGGATGGAAAACCCGGTGCGGGTCGAGTTCGATGGGGACCTGATCGCCGAGATGCGCTCCTTCGAGATCTCCACTCAGCGGTCGGTCAAACGGCTGGAAGAGGCTGTGGTCCTGCCGGTTGCGGAGCCTTTCGGCTGGCGCAGGGATGAACCCGCTGAAAAAAGCTCCCTGAAGGGATTTTTCGAGTACCTGGACAGCGATACCCTGATTTTGTTCGATGAATACGAGTCCGTGGTTGAGGAAGCCCGGCGGTTTCATGACGACCTGGCGGATTTTTACCGGCGTGCGGTGAAGCGCGGCGGTGCGGTTTTTCACCCGCCGGACGAGCTCTTTCTCGCGCCGGATGAGCTCCTCGAGCATTTTGCCGGCCTGGACAGGGCCGACCTGTGCAGCCTTCATCGGGGCGCAGCCCCGCAAGAGGACCTGGTAGCGGTCAGGTTCGATACGCGCGAGCCGCCGGCGGTCAACCGAGATATCGACCGGCTGCGCACGAGCCTGAGCCTCGATTTCGGCCGTCAGCGCAAAAGCTACATCCTCTGCGATACTCCCGGTCAGCTTGAGCGGCTGGAGGAGCTGCTCGAGGAATCTGACGAAATGGCACATCTCTGCCTGGGCAGCCTGGAGACTGGCTTTGTTTACCGCGAAGCCGGTCTGGTGATTTACACTGACCACGAGATCTTCCGCAGGTTCCGCCACGTGCGCAGCCGGGGCCGCTACCAGCGCGCCCCTTCGCTGGAGAGCTTTTCCAGCCTGACCGGGGGCGATTACGTGGTTCATATCGACTACGGCATCGGCCGCTACCGGGGCTTGAAAAAGATCCACACCGAGAACTATTCGGTCGAGTGTCTGTGGCTCGAGTATGCGGACGGTGAGTTCCTGTACGTGCCGATCGACCAGTTGTCCCTGGTGGAGCGCTACAGCAGCGAGGACGGCGCGGTGCCGTCCGTGCACAAGATCGGCGGTGTGCAGTGGGCCAGGATGAAAGCCCGCACGGTCAAGGCTATCGAGGACATGACCGGGGAGCTGATCGAAATTTATGCAGAGCGCAAAGTGCACGGCGGCTATGCTTTTCCTCCCGATACGGACTGGCAGCGCGAGCTGGAGCGCTCGTTCGTTTACGAGGAGACCCGCGACCAGTCCCGGGCGATCACGGAGATCAAGTGCGACATGGAAGCCGGCTCCTGCATGGATCGCCTGCTCTGTGGCGATGTGGGTTTCGGTAAGACCGAGGTGGCGCTGCGGGCGGCGTTCAAGGTGGTGCAGGACGGCAAGCAGGTGGCTATCCTGGTGCCGACCACCGTACTGGCCCAGCAGCATTATATAACTTTCAGCGAGCGCCTGGCCGATTTCCCGGTGGCCGTGGAAACCCTGAGCCGCTTCAAGAGTCCGCGGGAGCAGAAAGAGATTTTACGCAGGCTCGAATCCGGGTCTCTGGACATAATCATCGGCACCCACCGCCTGTTGAGCAGGGATGTCAAGTTCAAAGACCTGGGCTTTCTGGTGATCGATGAGGAGCAGCGTTTCGGGGTACGTCAGAAAGAGAGGCTGAAAAGCCTCAAGCGCCAGGTGGACACCCTGGCCATGACTGCAACTCCCATCCCGCGCACCCTGCACATGAGCCTGATGAGTATCCGCGACCTTTCGCTGATCACCACCCCCCCGCAGGATCGCCTGCCGATCATCACCCAGGTCTGCGCTTTCGACAACGAGGTGATCGCTGAGGCTGTCCGCCGTGAGCTGGCCCGCGACGGGCAGGTGTTTTTCGTGCACAACCGTATAGGCTCGATTTACTCGATGCTGAGTTTCCTGCGCAGGCTGGTCCCGGGCGCGCGGGTCGGAGTGGCCCACGGCCAGATGCCGGAGCGCGACCTCGAGGCCGCCATGCGTCGCTTCCAGAACCGCGAGATCGATGTCCTGCTGAGCACGATGATAATCGAGAACGGCCTGGATTTCCCCAACGCCAATACGATCATTGTCAACCGGGCCGACTGTTTCGGCCTGAGCCAGCTCTACCAGCTGCGCGGACGGGTGGGCCGCAGCTACCACCGGGCGTACGCTTACCTGCTGGTCCCGCCCCTGCGCCTGGTTACCGATGATGCGGTTAAACGCCTGCGGGTGCTGGAGGAATACACCGAGCTGGGCAGCGGCTATGAAATCGCCATGCATGACCTGGAGATGCGCGGCACAGGCAACCTGCTGGGCAGCCAACAGCATGGGTTTATCAACGCCGTGGGTTTCGATACCTATCTCAAGCTGCTTAAAGAGGCCATCTCCAAGTTGAAAAACGAGCAGCCCGCAGCCGACATCGCTCCGGCCAGGATCACACTCGACCTGCCCGCCTTTTTGCCCGATTCATACGTGCCTGACCAGAAACAGAAACTCTCGCTGTACCGTAAGATCTCGGCGCTGACCGGGCCGGAGAAACTCGATGAGGTCGCCGTGGAGCTGGCCGACCGTTACGGCCCTCTGCCGGAAGAAGCCTTGAGCCTCCTGGACAAGACACGGCTCAAGATTTACGCTTCGGCACTGGGAATGGAGGCGTTGTTTATCTCGGACAGCTATTGCAAGCTCGATTTCGGCCGCAAAGTGAAATATCACCTCGCCCCGATAACCATGATTCTGCAGAAAGTGGAAGGGGAAAAAAAGGTGGCCTCGCTCACGCCGCCCTCGATCCTGATCAAGCCCGGGTCGAAACACCGGGCTCTCGGACAGGTTATCAGCGCGCTGGCAGAGATGTTCGGCCGGTCAGGGGAGATAATCGGGGATCCCTCCGGGGAAACGGGCCGGGCCGCGGGAGTCGACCCGGCCGGGTCCGACAGGGACAGGTAAACTGTCAAGTTGTTTCACTAAAACCGGCCCTTGGTAATTGCCGGGCCGGACCATAAACCTGGCCGGAAATTTCCGGCTTTTTTTGTTACCCGTTCAGCAACATGCTTTCCGACAGGCTACCAAAAAATTGTCGAGAGACAAGATGAATTTTCAGGGAACATTGGCATGTTATATGCTGTATTAATAGGGTACAATACAGGCAGCTTTCTCAGCAAACGGTTTCAATTTTACGCGAGAGGGGAAAGATGAAAAAAGGTTTGACAATGGCTTTGAACCTGCTGGGATACAGGCTGCGCTTTGGTTTTCAGATCAAGCCCAATAGTCGTAATTCCCTGAGGAAAAGGGACGAGCGGGTACTTGGGGATTATCAGCGGGGACTATCTGCCAAGGACTTGGCCAAGAAGTACCGCTTAACTGAAAATCGTATCTCCCAGATTCTTACCGCCAGGGGCGCGCGTAAGCCCAAATGGCGAAAGATGAGCCAGGATAAACGCCAGATCATTTTCCAGTTGGAAAAAAAAGGTTTATCCAAAGCCGAGATCGGCCGTCGTGTAGGTGTTTCAAGGGAGAGAGTGCGGCAGATACTCCAGCAAGGAGCCTGAAAAAGTCGCAAGAGGATTTCATGATCCTACCAAAATCAAGGGCCACGGATGGCCCTTTTTTTTTGACCTGATCGGGATTATATTAAAAAATCCGACAAAGCATATCCCTGGGTCCCGGAATATACCCATTTCCCGGGCTGTGCCGGATTTCTCACCGCAGCGCGAGCCTTTCAAAGCAATCACCGCTTTCCGAGGGACAGGTGGAGATGACTATTTTCGAGGAAAATGAAAGCCTGCTTGACACTCTGGAGGGGGCGGAAGCGAAGGTCGAAAAGATAAAGATCGATGGTGTGGACTCGGTCGATGAGCAGGCCAGGAATAAGCTGGCGCTCGAGATCAAGACCGTTGTCAGCCGCCTGGTGGCTAACGTAGCCGCAGGCGACGGCGATGCCGAGGCCCTGGGCGGAGCTTTGGTGCTGATGGACTTGATCGAGGTCTTCAAGCGCTACCTCGGGATTTTCGATATTCCCGGGATGGATGAACAGATCGCCAGTCTGGAAAAAATGTGGGAGGAAGCCCAATAGGGGGGGGATCGGCTGGAGGCTTGGACCGGTCTGTCTATCCTGCAGCGGGTTTGCTGTCGAACCGGTCGATTCCCGGCGGCGAACCGGTTTCGGTAATCAAAAACAAATCCTCGATGAGTTTCTTCTCGATCGAGTCAACTCCTGCATTCTGCCAGGAATCGAGAAGCTGCCGGACCTGTTCCCTGTTTAACTCGACCCTGTACACGATTTCTCCTTTGCTCCTTTGCGGAAATGCAGTGGATGCTCCTGGTAACCACTGCAAGAACCATACAAAAAAATCGGCAAAGTTGATACCCTGTTTGAGGCAGGCTGCCTCAAACATCCGGATTGTTGGAACTTAAGACGGTTCAAGGTCATGACTTTTTGGCAGGATAATCGGTCAATGGATGCGTGCGAGGTCATAACTGTAATAAATAGAATCAATTACCGCTGACGAACAGGGATGTGCAATATCGGACAAATTGTCGGGGAAATGTACGAAATGGGGCAATGTATAAATTGCCGAGAAAGACCTTTCACGGGCAGTGAGTGGCCTGGAGAGTACCAGGTAGTGGATGGAGTGTTGCTCCGTTGGTAACAATATTGGATGTAGCAGCCAGACGGCGGGTAAAAGATGGACTCAAGTCTTGCGCCGGTTGACAAGCGATCTTCAGGAGTATTATTTTCGAGTTCAAGCAGTTGTAGTACCGCTTTACACCGTAACGGCGGAGGGGCTGTTTGCCGAGGCTTACCAGGGACAAGAAAGAGGAAATTCTGGGTCTGCTGATGATCGCGGTGGGCCTGCTCGTGGCCCTGAGCCTTCTGCCTCAGGGGCTTGCCGTCAAGCTTGCCCCCGAAACCGGCGCCCAGTACCGCAACCTGATCGGCCTGGCCGGGAAGTTCATCAACGAGTCCCTGAAAGACCTGGTCGGCCTGCTGGCCTATACGGTGCCGCTGTACCTGGTGCTCTGGGGCTGGCGTATCTTCCGGGGCCACCCCTGCGGGTTCTACCTCAGGGCCACCGTGCTGCTGGCCGTGCTGGGCCTGGGCGCTACCGTTCTCACCGGGCTGGCACAACTGGACACTCCGGCGGCGGGTTTGGATTTCAGCAGCGGCAGGCTGGGCGCCTGGCTTGCCGGGCTGCTGGCTACGGGCCTGGGTCCGCTGGGCGCTTATGTCTCGATCGTGCTGCTGCTGCTGGTCTGCCTGGTTGCACTGACAGGATTGAGCCTGCGTAGCGTGGTCGAAGGCCTGATCAGGGCCCTGGGTATATTGGCCGCTTTTTTCGGGTGGCTGTTCTCCAGGGCCAGGCAGGTCAGGCCCGGCCACGGCAGGAAGCCCCGCAGAAAGCCTGCAGCCGAGGCTGCGGTAAAGGTCGAGCCGGCCGCCGGCTTACCGACGGTGCGTGCCGAAATCCCGGAGCAAGCCGTTGAAAGAGCTGACGATTTCCAGTTCGACCTGGGCCTGCCCCGGGCAGACCTCGGTGAGGATGAGTCAAAGGGCCGGCCCGGGAGCACTCCGAAGACTGCCGGGATCGCGGAGGAAGAGAAAGAGACCCCGGTGAGCCGGGCCTCCGGCGAGGCAATAGACAGGCAGGCCGGGTATGTCCTGCCGGAGGTCGACTTGCTCGACCCGGTGGAGGAAAAGAAGCTGGTCAGCCGCGAGGACCTGGAGCAGATGGGGCGGGTGCTGATGGCCAAGCTGGCCGACTTCAGTGTCAGCGGCGAGCTGTTGAATATCACCCGCGGCCCCCAGGTATCGACTTTCGAGGTCCGTCCCGCCCCGGGGATCAAGGTGGGCAAGATCGCCTCCCTGGCCGATGACCTGGCCATGGCCATGCACGCCAAGCGCATCCGCATCGTGGCCCCGATCCCCGGCAAGGGCGCGGTTGGAGTGGAGCTGCCTAACCCGGCCCCTGAGCTGGTATACGCCCGCGAGATTTTCGATTCGCCGGTTTTCCGGGACGAGAGCCTGCTGCTGCCCCTGGGCCTCGGCAAGGACCTGGAGGGCCGCATCCGGGTGGCGGACCTGACCCGCATGCCCCACCTGCTTATCGCCGGCACCACCGGCAGCGGCAAGAGTGTCTGCATGAACGTGCTGATCGCCAGCCTGTTGTTCTGTTTCGGCCCGGAGCGGGTGCGCCTGCTGATGATCGACCCCAAGATGATCGAGCTCACCCATTACAACGACATCCCTCACCAGTTGCACCCGGTGGTTACCGATGCAAAGGAGGCGGCGCGCATTTTCAAGTGGGCCGTGCTCGAGATGGAGACCCGCTACAAGCTGCTCAGCCGCAACAGCGTGCGCAACATCCAGGACTTCAACTACAAGGTCGAGTCCGGCAAGCCGATCCACCTGCTTACCGATGATGAGCCGGCCGCCCCGGAGCGCCTGCCTTACATCATTATCATGATCGATGAGCTGAGCGACCTGATGTGCAGCGATGTCAGGAACGAGATCGAGGGCTCGCTGGTGCGCCTGGCCCAGATGGCGCGCGCCGTGGGGATCCACCTGATCGTGGCCACGCAGCGGCCCTCGGTGGATGTGATTACCGGTCTGATCAAGGCCAATTTCCCCAGCCGGCTGAGCTTCCAGGTCTATTCCAAGATCGATTCCCGCACCATACTCGACACCAACGGGGCCGAGCAGCTTCTGCGCAACGGCGACATGCTGTTCATCCCAGCCGGTCAGGCCGACCCGGTGCGCATCCAGGGGGCCTATTTCTCGACCGGGGAGACCGAGCGGCTGGTGGCCCACTGGCGCGCCCAGGTGCAGCAGCGGGCCGGGGAAGATGAGGACTCCGGAGAGCTGCAGCCGGCGGCGGGGACCGGCATACTCAACGGTATCGACGGCGAGGGGGGCGGGGCCGCCATGGATGACGAGGTGGACGAGCTGTTCGCCGAGGCCGCCAGGCTGGTGGTCCGCCACGACCAGGGCTCCACCTCGCTGATCCAGCGCCGCCTCAAGGTGGGCTATGCCCGGGCCGGCAGGATCGTGGACCAGCTCGAGCGCGCCGGTATCCTGGGGCCGCCGGACGGGAGCAAGGCCAGAGAGGTCCTGATCACCCCGGACCAGCTCAGGGACTACGGCATCGAGGAGTGACCCGCCCACCGGCCGCCCGGCGGATAAATTCCATTGATTGATTTTCTTAACTTGGCGCGGCGGAAGATAAGGCCTGCCGGCGTTTCTGGCCGGCCGACCTGTTCAGCTCATCCGCGTTCGAACCGGGGATTTCAGCCCGGGAGATTCGATGTGCCCGCGTAAATTCAGACCCCTGCTGATCGTCGCCGTGTGCTGCTGGCTGTCCGGCGGGAGGGGGCAGACTGTGTCTGCCGCCCCGGAGCTCGAGCAGATACTCGCGGGCATAGACACCTATTTTGAAAAGCTGCAATCGCTAGAGGCCGGCTTCACCCAGGTAGTCGAGGCGCCGGCCCTGGAGAAGAGCGAACAGTTCCGCGGCCGGCTCTATTTCCGTAAACCGGAATACCTGAGGCTGGAGTATACCGTGCCCGAGGGGCAGTTGCTGGTGGCGGACGGGGACTGGTACTGGTTTTTCATGCCCCAGCCGGACCTGCTGCAGGCCATGCGGGCGCCCATGGATGAGGATGAGGGAGCCGGTGCGCCGCGCTATATCCTGGGCGGAGATATGCACCGGCGTTTTACGGGCAAGCTGCTGGGCGAGGAGCAGCGCAATGGAAAACCCTGCTACCTGCTGGAGCTTTTTCCGCTGAAGACCAACCGCTACTACCGCTCGCTCAAAGCCTGGATCGATGTTTCCAGCTATGCCACCTTGGCAGTGCGCTACCAGGACCTGGGCGGCACCCTCAATTATTTCGAGTTCAGCGACCTGGCCGAAAACATCCGCATCGACCCGCAGAAATTTATCTTCGTCCCTCCGCCCGGCACGCAGGTCCTGGATGAGTACTGACCTGCCGCAAGGTCTTCTCCAGACACGGGGCAAGACAACACCCTCCCATGCAGCCTAACTTTTCCGCAGCACCCTCCCCGGCCTGGCGCCGGTATGTTTGCCTTGCTCCACTACCGGCACCCCGTTGACCAGCACGTACCCGATACCTGCAGGATACTGGTGGGGGTCCTGGAAAGTGGCCGTGTCCCTGACCGTGGCGGCATCGAAGACCACCAGGTCGGCTTTCATGCCGCGGGCGATGCGCCCCCGGTCGCTGAGCCCCATCTGGTCCGCAGGCATGGAAGTCATTTTTTTCACGGCGGTAGGCAGGTCGAAGATCTTGCGCTCGCGGCAGTAGTATCCCAGCACGCGGGGGCAGGTGCCATAAGAGCGCGGGTGCGGCCGGGCCTGGTCCATCTTGCCCCGCGGCGCCATGACATGCCCATCCGAGCCAACCATCACCAGCGGGTGGGCCAGCACCATCTCCACGTTCTCCGGGGCCATGCCGTAGCCTACCATCTCGACCCTGGTCTGTTCCTCGACCAGCAGCCTCAGCACGGCATCCACCGGCTCCAGGTTCCATCCCCGGGCGACTTCCGCCAGGTTCTTGCCGATCAGCGGCTTGTTCTTGTCGGTCTTCACCCGGGTGATCACTACCAGGTCATAGTCTCCCGGGTCGTTGTGCACCTGCACCTCGACTTCGGCGCGGATGCGGGAGCGCTGGTCTTTGTCTTTTACCCTGGCCACGATGTCCTCCTCACTGCCCTCCCTGGCCCAGGCCGGCAGGTAGATGGTCAGGCTGGTGGAGTAGACCGGGTAGGGATAGGCATCCGCCAGCACCTCCACCCCGGCGCTGCGGGCCGCTTCGACCAGGCTCAGGGCGGCGGCCTGCTTGTTCCAGTTGGGCCGGCCCGCAGCCTTGAAGTGGGAGATCTCCACGCGCACCCCGGCCAGGCGGCCGATCTCGACCTGCTCATTGACCGCTTCCAGCAGCCCGGCGCCTTCATCGCGGATGTGCGAGGCATAGAGGCCGCCCCGCCGCGCCACGGCGCGGGCCATGGCTACCAGCTCTTCAGTGGGGGTGTAGCTGCCCGGCACGTATTCCAGGCCGGTGGAAAGGCCCATCGCGCCCTGGTCCATGCCCTCCTCCACAGCGCGCACCACCTCCTGCAGCTCCCCGGCGGACAGGGGCCTGTCCACCGCGCCGATCGCATTGGCGCGCAGGGTGCCCTGGCCCAGCAGCATGGCGTGGTTCAGCGAGATCCCTTCCTGCTCGACCCTGGCGAAATAGGAGGCCGTGTCGGTCCAGTCGGCCTGGATCTCTTCGTCTTCCAGCAACTGACGGCGCCGTTTCTCGGCATCCACCCCGGTCAGCGGGGCCGCGGAGCCGCCGCAGTTGCCGGTGAGCTCGGTGGTTATGCCCTGGTACACCCGGCTTTCGCCGGCCGGGTAAACCAGTATCTCACCGTCCGAGTGGGTGTGGATGTCGATAAACCCCGGGCAGACCTGCAGGCCGGAAGCCAGCAGCACCCGCCTGCCCTGGCCGGGGTCGACCTCGCCCACTGCGGCGATAGTGTCGCCGCGGATGCCCAGGTCGGCCTGCCAGGCCGGAGCTCCGGTGCCATCCAGCACGGTGCCGCCCTTGACCACCAGGTCGAAAGACGGTGCGGCGGATATTTCGGGCGGCCCGTAAAGCGCCGGGCCGAGCGCGGCCAGGGCGGCGGATTTGAGGAAATCACGGCGGGAGAAAGGGGCATTCATGGCACGGGTCCTCGCTTTGATGTTTAACGGAGAAAGATATTCCGATTGACCTGCTGCCGGATCATACTTTCCCGGCAGCTAAAGGTCAAATAAAAAACCTGGCTGAGGGTGCCCGCCGGGGCTGTCCTCGCAGTGCGCCGGCGGCAAAGCTGTTGTGGATTTTTCAACTGGCTTTGATTATGTTGAGTCATCTAGGTAAAGCCACCGGAACCAAAGATACAAGCGAGGCTTGCGGCATGGTAGAAAAAATCGTCTCAGCCCTCAGGAAATCCTTCCTGCTGGTCTTTTTCCGGAACTTCTGGCTGTTCTGGGCCGCCCTGGCCTACAGCTTTCTGAGCCTGGTCCTGATCTTAGGGGCCACGGCGCTGCCGGTGGTGTACTGGGTGCTTACCGGCGGTCATTTCGACCCCGCACTGCTGTTTTCGCGGCCGCTGGAGTTTATAGTCAGCCACCGCCTGCTGATAATCTATGCGCTTGCCGGGTACACGGTGGGTTTCATCCTCTTCCTGCTGGTCTGGCTGTTTTTTCACGCGGCGCTGACCGCCGTGGTAACCCGTGCTGTCGAGGGCCTGCGTGATGGCGGCACGGGCAGGGTCGAGCCGGGTGAATTCCTGCGCGGCGGCCGCAGGCTCATGGCCGGGAGCACAGGGACTGCGGCCCTGGCAGGTCTGCTGCCCCTGCCGGCTTTTGTCGTGCTGCTCGCGGTAGCGGTGGTCCTGCTCATCCGGCTGGCCGTGGACCCGGGCCTGCTGGTCCCGCCCTTTTCCGGCGGACTGGTCTTGCTGGCGGCGGCAGGCGTGCTCTCCCTGCTGGCCACAGTGCTGCTCACCGTGCTGGCCGTGCTCTGGTACCGTTACGCCCTCTGCGCGGTGTGTGCGGACAGCCTGGGCGTGGCCCGGGCCATGCGGGCCAGCCTGAGGTTTTTCTTTCGCTGCTGGCACGGGGTGCTGGGCCTGGTGCTGGCCTCTATCCTGATCGGCCTGGCGCTCAGCGGCCTGACCCTGCCGGTCAGCTACGGTATCAAGCTGCTGGGCGATTTCAGCCGGATTCTGGAGATTATGCTCGTCCTGCCCGGCGGGCTGCTGTCAGTGGCGGTCGGGGTGGGCTCCGAGCTGTGGGTGAAATCGGCGCTGGTGGCGTTCTACCTGGACACCAGGCAGCCGCAGGACCTGCCGCCCGCCTGACAGGCAGGGTGCAGCCGCAGAGGGTGAAAGAACTCTTTATCTTGATTTGGGGGTAGTATTGTCTGTTTAATAGAATTGTGGCGGGGGAAAGGGAAAAACTTTTGCCAGGTAAGACGTCAGCGACAACAAGGCTTCGATCTGTCAGCCGGGCGGTGAA
>JAFGTO010000230.1 GCA_016934095.1 Candidatus Glassiibacteriota bacterium | reverse complement strand
TTAGCATCAATTATCATAACAACCTCGTGCAGATTGCGGTTAACAGCGGCGAGGGCCGGCTTTCTGTGTTAAAAATGTTGCGTGCGGCCTTTATCAAAAGTATCTTTAGTCCGGATTATTGAAGACTCCCCGCGGCAAGCCGCGGGGAGCGTGCTCGACGGTCAATTCAAGATGTTATCCCGGTAAGGACCCGGAACCCATGAAAATACCTTTCAACCGTCCATGGATCGAACAGACGGAGCTGGATGCGCTTTCCGCAGTTATCAAGGAAGGCCGTATCGGCGGCAACGGGCCGGTTTGCCATGAAGTCGAACGGATGCTCGGGGAAATGGTCCGGGTCGGCCATGCCCTGCTGATGACCTCCTGCACCCACAGCCTGGAGACCGCGATACGCGTGCTCGGCCTTTCGACCGGAGACCAGGTCATCATTCCCAGCTTCGCCTTCCCATCCGCAGCCAACGCAGTTCTTCTCTGCGGAGCCGAGACAGTAATGGCCGATATCCGCCGGGATACGCTGAATATCGACCCCGAAGACATCGAGCGCAAGATAACCAGGCGCACCAGGGCCGTGATTCCCGTGCATTACGCCGGCATCTCCTGCGACATGGGCCGTATCATGGACCTGGCTGCAGCCCATGGCCTGAAAGTGGTGGAAGATGCCGCCCAGTGTATCGGCTCGGCCTATCGGGACCAGCCGCTGGGTAGTATCGGAGACATCGGCTGCATGAGCTTCCATGAAACCAAGAACGTGGTCTGCGGTGAAGGAGGGGCGTTTTTTACCAGCGACGAGGAGTTGTTCCACCGGGCCGAGATCTTCCGCGAAAAAGGCACCAACCGCTCCCGCTTCCTGGCCGGCGACATAGATAAATATTCCTGGATAGACCTGGGCAGCAGTTTCGTGCTTTCCGACATCCTGGCAGCCTTGCTGCGCACCCAGCTCGGCAAGCTCGAGGCCATAACCGGTCAAAGGGCCAGGATCCATCGCAGGTACGACGAAGGACTGAAAGGCCTGGCAGACAGTGGAAAAATCCGGCTGGGGCAGATCCCGCAGGATTACCGGGCCAACTACCATATCTATTATTTCCTGGTAGAGGGCGGCGGGAGGGACACCTGCCTGGCCCGCCTGCAAGAGGCCGGCATCAGGGCCACCACTCATTTCTACCCGCTGCATCTGTCTGAGATGGGAAAGCGAATGGGCAGCCGCGAGGGCGATTTACCGGTTACCGAAGAAGTCTTCCGCAAGCTGATCAGGCTCCCCATTTACCCCGGCCTGGAAGATTCCCAGGTCGATTACGTCATCGATGTGCTGCAAGGGATACTGAATTGAATGCTGCCTGCGACTGCGACCTCAGCCTGATTATCCCCTGCTACAACGAGGAAGAGATCCTCGAGGAGAATTTCCGCAAAGTAGTGGCTTACCTGAACAGCCTGAGAATCAGCTACGAACTGATCCTGGTCGAGGACTGCAGCCGCGACAATACCGCCGAAATCATCAGGCGTCTCGCCGGGGCCAACCCCGGCTTGCCCCTGAGGACTGTCTTTCACCAGAGTAACCGGGGACGGGGAGCCGCGGTCAGGACCGGCCTGACCGCCGCCAGGGGCAAGGTCGCCGGATTCATTGACATCGACCTGGAAGTGCCCGAATGGTACATTCTCCCCTGTGTCCTGCCCATCCTCGAAGGTGATTGCGATATAGCCACCGGGTACCGGACTTACAAGCTGCATTTCAACTTCTTCCTTTTGAGCAGGCACATCCTGAGCCACGGATACCGCCACCTGATAAGGCTGCTGCTGCAGACCGGGCTGAAAGACACGGAAACCGGCTACAAGTTTTTCCACAGGGAAAAAATCCTCCCGGTGCTGGCGCAAACCAGGAACGACCACTGGTTCTGGGACACTGAAATCATGCTGCTTTCCGAACACTCGGGGCTCAGGATAAAAGAGGTCCCCTGCCTTTTCATCCGCAACCCGGACAAGACCTCCACCGTGAAAGTCTTCAGAGACAGCCTGGACTACCTGGCCGAGGTAGTCCGCTGCAGGGCCCGGCTGAAAAAGCTCGCCCGCACCCGGCAGCATGAAAAAGAACAGGATCGATAAAATGACCGGACTGGTGTATTATCACCCCCGGATTTATCAGGCCCTGATGAGGTTGCTCTACGGCGGGCAGTATGAAACCCGCTACCGGGTCATCGCTGAGCTGGTCCCGGAGGGTGCCCGCCTCAACGATATCTGCTGCGGCGACTGTTATATCTATTTCAAGTACCTCAAACAAAAAAAAGTACAGTACCGCGGCTTCGACAACAATCCAGTCTTTATTAACTGGCTCAAGGCAAGAGGTGTCGAGGCAGAGCTGCTGGATGTTACCGGGGACAGGCTGCCGGCAGGGGATTTCCTGCTCCTGCAGGCTTCCCTCTACCAGTTCATTCCCTGCCACGAGGACCTGCTCACTAAGCTGCTCGAATCCGACCATCAGACTGTCATTGTCAGTGAGCCGATCCGCAACTTGAGCAGCAGCAGTAATTTTATAATTCGTAACCTGGCGCAATGGGCCACGGCCTCTACCAAAGGTAAATGCAGGAGCCGTTTCACCCCCCGTGAGGTCATGGACCTCTTTGAAAAATTCCGGGTCAGCGAAATCAAGGAAGCCGGCAGGGACCTGGTGGGGGTATTCACCACCGCTGGCCGCCGTGCGCAAACATAATCCGGTCTTTCCATCTGATGAAAAATCCAAGAGGTTTTCTGGGCAGACACAGGCGGATCGTTTTTTTTATCGGCGCGGGCCTGGTGATACGGCTGCTGATCATGCCGTTCACCTTTCACAGGTATGACGTTATAGAGTTGATCCTCGCCGCGGATGCGTTCCATAAATTCGGCTTCGACTCGGTAAATCCCGAGACCCTGCGCTATATCTTCCCGCCTTTCTACTATTTTATCTACGGTTACCTGGTCCTCCCCTTCGTCAACCTGTTCTGCGACCCATTCACCTGGCTGACCTCCGAGGCGCTGGACCAGGCGATCAGCCCTTTCTGGGCGATAGAGCACTACGGCCAGCTCTTTCGCCTGCTGTTCATCTATAAGCTCTATAACCTCTTCTGCGACTTTGCGGTCGCAATATTGCTCTACCGCATGGCTGGCGGGCGAAGCGACCAGAGACGGGGGACCCTTGCAGTCGCACTCTGGATGTTCAACCCCGTAACCCTTCATTCAGTCTATGCGCACGGCGGCTGGGACCTGCTGCCTATCCTGCTCGTGATGCTGTCCGTACGGCTGTTTCAGAACGGCCACCCGTTCAGGGGAATAGTCCTTACCGGGGTAAGTGCGGGCACCAAGCTGATCCCCTTGTTCCTCTTGCCGCTGCTTCCGCTTTTCACGGCCGGCGGCCTGAAGAAAAAAACCCTGGTTTTCCTGTGCGGGGCCTCAGTGGTGGCTGCGGGTTACACAGTACTTCTGCTGAACACGGACCTCGGCCTGGGTTTTAACACGCTGCTGGCGGCGAGCGGCGAGATGGTGGTCTCCAGGCAATTCGACCTGGTGAGGTGGCTGCAAAAGGGCTTGTGTGTGCTCTCCATGGGGATTTTATTGTTCTATGCCTACCGACATTACTCGCAGCTCCCACCGGGGAAGGAAGAGAGCTCATCAAGTATTAACGGCAACGTGCTGGCCATGCTGCTTATCCTGTTTGCTTTCGTTCCGCTGGGATTCCGCCACTATACCTGGCTTACTCCATTTCTGATCCTCCATTACCTGGAACATAAATCGACACTCCCGCTGATCGCGGCCCACTTCCTCTTAATGGTCTTACTCCAGGTCTTCCCGCAGAGCTCCATCCAGGCGGGTCTGCTGTTACCGCTGCTGCCCGGCTATTTCAACCAGTGGCCTGCAGCGGGTTCCCTGATCAATGAGGTTGTCGGTTTTCAGTCGGTCCTTTCAGTCTGTTACAAGCTGTTCGTGCTCACCACGCTGGTCCTGCTCCTGCACGTGCTGGCGGACACTTATGGTTTCAGGCTGCCCTGGAGAGCATCACTGGCCAGGGCCTACCGCTATTTCTCCTGGGCCGCAGTCCTGGCCCTGGGCATATTGACCGCGACCGGGGCAGCCAGGCGTGAAAGCGGCATTGCAAGAACGCTGCTGGATTACGGTTTCAATAAGAATCCGACAGATTTCTCGGAGCCTCTGGGCAGGGAACACTCCGTAACGGAGACTTTCCGCAGCCTGAGCGAAGAGGTCCCCGCAGTCCAGGTATTCCTCGAGACAGACCGCCCAGGGGGAGAAGCCGATACTGTCGAGGTAAGGCTGCAGAGCCCGGGATGCACGGACGCTGCCGGTAAAATCTCCGTGGAGCCGGGGGCCGGAAGCGGCTACCGCCAGGCCTGTTTCGCTGATTTCCGGCCGGGCACCGGCAGGGAGGTGCGGATGACTGTCAGTATCACGTCCGGTGAAGACGGGAGCAGGGTGCGGGTGGGTCTGCTCCCGGCGGAAATCAACTACGTGCGGAGTGAATACTTCAACATCCCGCGGCTGGACAGCCTGGGCCGGCTTGAGTACCTGGGGGTCCCGGACAATGTCAACTACGCTGCCTCGACCGGGGGCATTCCGGAGCACCTGCAGGTAGCATTCAACGTGCAGAAAAAAATCCCGCAGACTGCGGGCGAGGTAACTAAAGCCATTCTCCGGCGGATAACCGCCGACAGGGTTTTCCTCGGGAGCTACACTGTCCTGCTGGGTCTCGTTACCCTCCTCTGGCTGACAGCCCTCTGCCTCGGCCGTACCGCGCCCGAACCCCCCTCAGCAGGGCCTTGAGGAGGCGGCCTCCCTCCGGAGGGTACTTGCGCTCGATAAAGGATCAAACAGGGGAATCACCCTCTCAGGGTGCGGCACAGACAGATGAGGGACTTGCCGAAAGGCAGGCCGGGCCGGGGAATGAAATGCCTCTCGAAAGCTAACATCTCCTGAAGCAGCAGGTTGAAAGCCTTTCCCGGGTCCGGGAAACTGTACTCCGGGCACCGGGTCCTGCGCCAGCGGTCGAGCAGACAGTCGAGCAGGGTAAGAGGGAAAAGCAAGGTATTGAAATAACTGGAAAAAATGATCCCGAACCCCGCCTTTCTCAGCAGCGCTTCGAGAGACGGCTTGCTGTACCTCCTGAAATGCTCTTCCACCTCATCCCGGCTTGTCCACAGCCAGCCGAGGGCCGGGACTGTAACCAGCAGCCTTCCGGAGCCTGGAGCAAGGACCCTGGAGATTTCCGCCACTGCCCTTTCATCGTCTTCGAGATGTTCCAGCACGTCCAGGCACAATACCATATCGAAAATAGAGCTCTTTACCGGCAGCTCCAGGCAGTCCGCCCTGAAGTGGCGGGTGTTGCCTTTGCTGCGGTTGAAGACCAGGGCCGAGAGGGAGTAATCGGTGTTGAACACTTCGGCGAAAGTCCTGGCGCAGAGCGAATCTCCCCCGGTACCGCAGCCGATATTGAGCACTTTCCGGTCCCCGCTCAGGAAACGCCCGAAGACTTTTTTAAGAATTTTCCGCCTGCCCGTGTACCACCAGTAATGGTCTTCCAGGGCCGCAATCCTTTGCATCAGCTCTTCGTTTTCTTTCATCCGCAGCCTGTCCTGCCCTGAACTGAAGACTCCTCATATCAAACTGCAGAGAATCTTCGACCGTCAAGGTCTTATCGATTACTTATCTTCGCCCGGGCGGTCGATTCCGGCAGCAGCGTCAGGATCCGCGTCAAATCTACTCGCGGCCGAAAAATATTTCCAGCTTTGCAGGTGCGGGCCTCACGGTGAGCAGGCTCACCGCCGCCAGGCAAAACAGCGAAGCCCCGAGCGCTGGGTATACCGTGGGTATGTCGCCGGGCTTTTTCAGCACCTCCCAGAGCACGGTTACCGCCATGCCCGCCGCGATGGAGCTCACTCCGCCGGCCGGAGTGGCCCTCTTCCAGAAAAACGCGGCCAGCAAGGCGGGAGTAACCCCCACCCCGTACATAGTGTAGGCATAGACCGCCATTTCCAGCACCCTGGTGAAAAACTGCACCTGCAGGTAAGCGATCATTCCGAGCAGGACCACTGCCAGCCTGGAATAGACGAGGAACCTGCGTGGGCTTGCCTCAGGGTTGATGAACCTCTGGTAGATGTCCCGCATGGCGCTGGTGGCAGGCACCAGCAGGAACGAGTCTGCAGTGGAGACTATCACGGCCACTATGGCGGCCAGGCAGAGGCAGCCCACAGCCGCCGGCAGGCCTTTGGCGACCACGCTGAGGATCACCATCTCGGGATCGATGCCCGGGAAAAGGGCGCTGCCGATAACTGCCAGGGCGACAATCAGGGTCTCGATGACCACCGTGCTGGCCACCAGCCCGATCACCGACCTGCGGGCCGCAGTCTCATCCCTGGCCGAGAAAAACCGCTGGTACATCCCGGCCTCTCCCAGCAGCAGGAGCATGGTGGCGAAAGAATAGCCCAGCGCTTCCACTGCCGACATCTCGCCGAAAACCTGGAAATGGGTTCCCGGCAGGGCTTCGACCACCGCGCCCCAGCCTCCCGCGGTCTTCAACAGGAAAGGCAGGGCCGTAAACAGCCCCACTATCATGATGATTCCGTTGACTACATCGGTGTAGACCACCGAGATCATCCCGGCCAGCACGGTGTAGCCGACCACGAAGACGGCTGTAATAACGATACCCTGCTCCACCGGGACC
>JAFGTO010000229.1 GCA_016934095.1 Candidatus Glassiibacteriota bacterium | reverse complement strand
CTGGCATCCTTTTTGCTCTCCTCCCGCCGGCCGGTTTATCCGAATACCAGTGCCAAAGCAAAAAGGCTGCCAGCCCGCGCCCAACGGCGTTTTAATCTGCACAAGACAAAGTCCTCATAAATTATCCGGTTAAGGAGGCTGTCCAGATGAAAAGAAAGGATTTCCTCAGGCTTTCCCTGCTCGGAGGGTTAGGCTCCGCCCTGGCTGCGGGCGGACCGCGGGCCGCCGCCGGGAGCGGACCAGCCGGCAATAGCTTCCGTTTCGTGCACCTGACCGACATCCACCTCTATGCGGAGTCCCGCGGCATGGAGGGCCTGCTCAAGGCGGTCGGGGCTGTCAACAGCCTGGACCCTGTGCCGGACTTCGTAATCACCGGCGGCGACCTGGTCGGCGATGCGCTGGCCGCCGGCTACGAGGACGCCGTGAAACAGTTCGACCTTTACCAAAGCTGTATCTCCAGGCTCGGGATGCCGGTTTACCATACTATCGGCAACCACGACATTTTCGGCTGGTACCCCTGGTCGGGGGTCTCCCCGGATCACCCCGAGTTCGGTAAACAGATGTTCAGGAAACGCCTGGGCGGCGGCCGCTCCTGGCGCTCGTTCGACCACAAGGGCTGGCATTTCATCCTCTTTGACAGCATGGAGCCGGACGAGTGGAAGACCGGCTACTGCGGCCGGGTCAGCCGCGAGCAGCTTGTCTGGCTCAAGCAGGACCTGGACTCCCTTGACAAAACGACCCCGATCGCGGCGGTAACCCATATCCCGTTCGTCTCCGGGATCGAACAATTCAGGAGCGGCGGCGACGCCGCCTGGTCGGAGGGCGGGGCGGTGATGAACTCGGATGAGGTGCTGCGGGTTTTCCAGGGCTACAACCTGAAACTGGTGCTGCAGGGGCACATCCACCGGGAGGAAGAGCTGAGGGTGGAAAAGATAAGGTTCATCATGTCGGGAGCGGTCAGCGGGGCCTGGTGGAGAGGACCCAACGTCAACACTCAGGAGGGGTTCGGGGTGGTCGATGTCTCGGGCGACAATTTCTCTTTCAGCTACCTGGACTACGGCTGGGAGACAGAGAAGTAATACGGTCCGGATCTTTTCAGTTGTTTACGGCGGATTTCTCCAGTATTGTGGTATCACGAATCCAAAAATAATGACACCGCCGGAGTGTTTCACTCCGCACCGGCAAGGGAGTACGAATTGCAGAGCGACATGCTGGCGCTTTCGCTGACTGCACTCGCCATCGGCACCACCCATACGGTGCTGGGCCCGGACCATTACCTGCCTTTTATCATGATGGCCCGGGCCGGGGGATGGAGTATCAAGCGCACGGGGTTTATCACCTTTCTCTGCGGGGTGGGACACGTGCTCGGCTCGGTGGTGCTCGGCATATTGGGGATCCTGGCCGGGATGCTGGTGGGAAAGCTGGAATCGGTGGAGGCGGTGCGCGGCGAGGTGGCGGCTGTCCTGCTCATGGTTTTCGGGGTGGCCTACATGCTCTGGGGCCTCTGGCGCGCCAGGAGCCGCCATCCCCACTCGCATGTCCACCTGCACGGTGGAGCGGTGGTACATACCCACGATCACGGTCATCCCGCTGAGCACGGAGCCGGCGAGGCGCACCTCGGGCACGAGCACGATCACCCGCAGGAAAAGACCGGGGCCAGGGCCATGACGCCCTGGGTGCTCTTCATCATCTTCGCTTTCGGGCCCTGCGAGCCGCTGATCCCGCTGCTGATGTACCCGGCCGCCGAGAACAACTTCTACGGCACCCTGGTAGTGGCCTGCATTTTCAGCATCGCCACCATCGGTACCATGCTGGCAATCGTGCTGGGTCTTTACTCCGGGCTGAAAAACCTCCACCTCGGCGTGCTCGAGCGCTACAGCCATGCCATCGCCGGCTTTGCCGTGGCCGCCTGCGGCGCCGCCATACTGTTCCTGGGTCTTTAGGGGGGCGTTGAAAAAATATCTTTAACGCCCCGTAAGTTAAATTTGTGGCTTTTTTAGCTGTCAAGGGCATGTAAATGGGCCATTCGGCCCACCCTTGACAGCTATCTACCCATTGCTTTGGCTTTTTTCAACCTCCCTTTAGAGAAGCCCGCTAGCGGCGTTTCTTTACCCTGAGCAGGAGCTCCTCATCCCTCCTTTTTTCGGGGGCGCAGATGTTGTCTTTTGCATCCGCACCCGCACCGCACAGGGCGCACTGGTAGGTGGTCCGGGAAAGCCTGCCCCCGGCTTCCGGGCCGGCATCCCTGCGGTCGTCTTCAGCGGGCGAATTCTTTTTCATCAGCCCTCCTTTCGGGGTCGTTTCGGCACTGCCCGCACGGCCCGGTCGTCAACAACCCGGCCGCGCGGCAGTTGGTTATATCTTGCCAACGTACCGCGGGGGAAAAAGTTTCCGGGCCTGGCAAACGATATTGACCCCGCACCGGGCAGGGCCTATATTCCCCGGGGATGATAACGATTTTGACAATCTTTTTTCGAGGAGAAAACCGATGGACTACCCCCTGCAGCCGGTGCACCAGGATCAGGTTGCCGAGAGCCTGCACCCCGACCGCTGGAGCAAGGACCTGGTAACTGCGGCCAGCGGTGCCACCGGCGGTTTCAGCCTGGGAGTGGCCGAATACACCAGCGAGACATTCGGGCCGGTCCAGGTGCATGACGACCAGGAGGCAGTATACGTCGTCTCGGGCCGCGGAGAGATGAAACTGGGCGACAAGGTTTTCCCGGTACGGCCGGGCAGCGCGGCATACATTCCCAGGGGAATGGCCCACGCCACCCGCCGCACCGGCGCCGAGCCGGTGAAAGTGGTCTACGCCCACGGCAAACCTTAGGCAGGCAGATGAACTCGAGAGAACGCGTGCGTGCCGCCCTGGGCCACCGGGAAGCCGACCGGGTGCCCATCGACCTGGGCGG
>JAFGTO010000228.1 GCA_016934095.1 Candidatus Glassiibacteriota bacterium | reverse complement strand
GAAATACTTCACGAACCGCCGTATACGGAACCGTACGTACGGTGGTGTGAGAGGACGGGGGCCGTGAGGCCCCCTCCTACTCGATAACCCGGATACTACAGGTATGAGCGATGCCCGCCGTTATTTCAGCAGGACCATCTTGCGGGTCTTGACGAACTCACCTGAGTGGATGCGGTAGAGGTAGACACCACTGGCCAGGTGGCGTCCGCCCGAATCCGTACCGTCCCAGAGCACGTGGTAGGTGCCCGCCTCCCTGGCCTCATCCACCAGGACTTGCACCAGCCGCCCGCGGATGTCGAAGACTTCCAGGCGCACCCGCACAGCGGACTGACCCTCCGGCACGCTGTAGCTGATCGTAGTGGCCGGGTTGAACGGGTTGGGCGAGTTCTGTCCGAGGGCGAAAGCTTTCGGCAGGGAGGCAGCGGCGGCCTTGCCGTACAGGGCCACACGGAAAGCGGCTTCCTGTTCCTCTGTCAGGTCCATCCGGGACATCATCTGTTCGACATAATCGATTTCTTCCCGGGTCAGGTCAGCGATCCTGGAGACCTCGAGGTAGCCGTCCTGGCCTGCTGAGGCCAGCAGCACCGAGGACCCCGGGCAGGTCTGGTTCATTATCTGAATCAGCATGGCGATCGCATCGGAGATATTGGCCTTGCCGTCGCCGTTGTAATCGCCCTTCAGGTCGCCGGGGTTGGCGCGCTGGAAAAGCAGCAGCGAGATCACGTCCGCAATGTTGATCTTGCCGTCCTCGTTGAAATCGCAGGCCAGGGTGGGCAGGGCTCCGCCCAGGTCCTCGAGGGCATCCGAGAGGATGGAAATTGCCAGCGCCGGGTTGTGGATACCCCGGCTGCCGTCCTGGCTGAAAATGTACCAGTTGTAGGCCGCGTTCATCTGCGCTTCGGTAATCACCCCGGCGTCCATGTCCATTTGGCTGTAGCGCGGGTTACCCTGCAGGTAGCTTGCCGCCTCTTCGCCGTAGACCGGGAGCTCCGCCTTGATCCTGTCCAGCAGCTCGGTTACCAGGGTCTGGACACCGCGGTAGTCTAAATCCTCGCCGATATTGTGGCAGCCGCTGCAGGCCTCGGTCAGATAGTAGTCCTCTTCCGGGCCGCCGTTTTCTGGGTCCGCCTCGGCGTGCATGGCGAAAGTATGGCTGCCTACGTGCAGCCCTTTTTCGTATTCGACTTCCTGGCCTTCTTTCATCCCGTACATGTGGCAGCCGGTGCAGCGGCCCTCGATAATCTTGTTGTGGGCGTTGTTGGCCGGGTATTCCCTGCCAGGGTAGCGGTAGCCTGCGTTGCCGCTGAGGACATCTGTCTGGTGGGACTCGTGCGGCCGGCTGCCCGGAACGAAAGTGCCCGGGCGCAGGTGGTGGCAGACATCGCAGGCGTGCTCGGCAGTGCCGTCGGTCTTGTATGCCGCCATACCTGTCGAGTCCACCGAGTTGTAGTCCTCGACAGCCCTGAGCTGGAAAGTGCCCGAGGCGTCGTGCGGGTCGTGGCAGACCACGCAGGTAGCACCCTGGATGATATCGTACGGAGCTGTGGACTTGTGAGTCTGGCTGACGTTGACCTCGAAAAATCCCTGGGCCGTATGGCAGGGCACGCAGGCGGTCCCCGCCTGGTTATAGTGCTCCTCCGAGGGCAGTGTCTGCCCGTGAGCCGACTCCATCCACTCGGTAGCCTGGGTGTGGTGTGTCGGGGCGTCGTGGCAGTACCCGCACACCCCGCCGTCATAAGAGGTGGCGATCGGGCCGGAGCCGCGGTGTTCGCTCCCCGGTCCGTGGCAGGCCTCGCACTGGACATTGGCCAGACGGGAGGTCAGCGGGTAGCTGCTGTGCAGGATTTCCGAATTTCCCTCTTGCGGGGTTTCCGGAAAAGTCCAGCCTTCCTCTCCCGCCAGGTCGTCGAAGCCGCCGTTGACCGCCAGCGAGTCGAAACCGGTCGAGTGGCAGGGCAGGCAGCTCCCACCGATGTGGCTGCTGGTCAGCCCGTCGATGTCGCGCTCCGTGATAGTCGCATGCCCGGTCATTGACCAGCCCTCGGTCTTTTCCTGGTGGCACAGGCCGCACTGGGGGAAACCGGGCGTGGCGCCGCCCACAGTTCCCACACCCGCGAAAGTGGCCCCGGTAATAGTCATCTCGGCGGTGGAAGCCGCTCCCTCGGGATCCGTGTAACTGAGCGTAACCACGTAGGAGCCGACCATGTCCGGGACCAGGTAAACCTCCCGGTCGGTCGTGCTGCTCAGCGCGGTCGAAGAGCCTTCCGGGACAACGACAGACCAGGAGTACGTGCCCTCGTGCTCACTCTTCAGATAAACAGGCTGCCCGACACCGATAACATCCAGCGGCATGGCGCGCTGGGTTTCCAGGCCCAGGGACTGCGCTTTGCTCTCTGAATAGCCCACCAGCCGGATAACCGCCTCCGATCCCGAAGCCTGTGCTGCCAGCAGCACCGACAGGCACAGCGCGGTTACCAGGGGCGTGAGCCGGTCAGCAATTCTCATACACACCTCCTGCCGTTGAAACATAAAATGAAAAAGTTAAAGAAAAATTATCCGACAGCACTCTCGAAAAACCGGAGAGAATGTCCAAGGGAACGGCAAATCCGGCAACGATGGGTAATTGCTTTGAGCATACTTTTGCATTCTAACTTGAAACGGGAGATTGCAAATGATGTTACAAATAGTTTACTTTTTTTTCCAATTATTTTGGCAATTATTTCAAGGTTGACCTTGCGGCCCGGTTAGATTACTATATTTTAGCTTACCTGAAACGGGAAAAGAGGTGGAATTTGAGCTTGTTTGCCGTATCCGGCAGCCGGTCCCGGAAGCTTTGCGGCCTGATCCTGTTCGCTGCGGCCGCTTTCCCGGCCGTGGCGCCGGACGCCGGGATTCTGCTGGCCTGGGACCGCGGCACGGTGGCCTATGATAACGGTTACCAGGCAGTGGTGGAGCCGGTCTTCCCGGCGGATTCGACCCACTTGCTGCCGCCTGCCCCCCATGGCCCGTCTATACCCCTGCGCATTATCAACAACTCGGGCCGGGAGATAACCGGGGCCTTGCTCTATGCCGGGGCGACCGACTTCCGGGGGAACGGGGTCCAGGACCTCGACAGGCGGATAGACCTGCCTGCGCACGGGGAGACGACTGTCGAGCTGGCGCTGGACAGGCTTGCCGGCAAACCGGGATTTTACGATGTCCGGGTGCTGGTTTTCGACCGCGGCCGCGAGTTGGCTTACGATGAGTTCACCTTCGGCTACGATGTGTCCGGAAGGCCGGTCGATATCCATCCGCCGGCCGACTTCGACCGCTTCTGGCAGGCCACCCTGGACAGCCTGAAAGCCGTCCCGCCCGGGGTTACCATGCAACTGGACAGCCTGCTCTCGACCGGCACGGTGGATGTCTACCGGGTAAGCTACGCCAGCCTGCACCGGGTGAGGGTCCACGGATGGTACACCGTGCCCCGCTGGAAACCCGGTCCCCATGCGGCGCTGCTTTTCCTGCCGGGCTACAGTACCGGCCGCATCTCGCCCAAGGTCGGGCACTCCGGGCAGGGTTTCGCCACCCTGAGCATCCAGGTGCGGGGCTACGGAGTCGACCAGGAAGACTACCCCCCGGACAACCGCTCCTACATGACCATCGGGGTGGATGACCCTGAAACCTTTGTCTACCGTGAGATTGTCTGCCACTGCCTGCGGGGGATAGATTTCCTCGAGCTCCGCCCGGAAGTCGACCGCGGGCGTATCTGCGCTATCGGCGGCAGCCAGGGCGGGGGGCTGTCGCTGCTCGCCGGCGGGCTGGACAAGAGGGTCGGCTTCATCGTGGCCGGCGTGCCTTTCCTCACCGACTTCCCTCTGTCGATGGAGATCACCGGCAACCCTTGCAGGAACCTGGTTTGGTATCTCGAAGAGAACCCCGGGAAAAAAGAAAAAGTATTCCGCACCTTGAGTTATTTCGATGTGCTCAACGTGGCTGCCCGGATCAAGGTGCCGACCCTGGTATCGATGGGCCTCTGGGACAGGACCTGCCCGGCTCCGGCGATTTACGAGATGTTCCTGGCCCTGGGCTCGGCGGACAAGGAGATCGGAATCTACCCGTACCTGGACCACGGCGAGGTAGGGGGGCCGCACGGCCCGGTGGTGGACCGCTGGCTTGACCAGCACCTGCGGCCCGGGGAGGATGGAAAGGCAGGGCCCGGGGGCAGCCGCTGAAAAGACCTCAGGCACGGAGCCTCGGGAACGGAACGCCGGACCGGGCGGCCGGCTCCCGGGGGATGCAGCAGGAGATGTCCCTGCGGTCATCCGGCCGGTTGCCGCCGATAAATCAAGTAAGGAAAAATTAACGGAGCGCTGAAAGCAATGCCCGACTACATGACGCAGGCGGTCCTCGGCCAGGAAGCTTACCGCTACCTGGCGGCCTTCCTGATAATCCTGGCCAGCCTGGTTTTCCGGAAGGTCTTCGACCAGTATATCGCCCGCAAGCTCCGCAGCTGGTCCGAGAAGACCAGGTTCGAGTACGATGACATCCTGATCTCGGCGCTTACCCCGCCGGTCAACGCACTGGTGCTTTCCCTGGGCCTGTTTTTCGCCATCTTCTCTTTCGACCTGCCCAGGGAGCCTTACGACATCCCGCGGTTCGTCACCCAGACCTACCACGTCACCCTGAGCCTGATCGCGGTCTGGGCCGCCTACCGGCTGACAGAGCTGCTGACCGAATTCACCAGGCAGTTTTTTTCCAGGCAGGATGATCACCTGGCCAAACAGTTCACCCCGCTGGTGCGCCAGGCCATCCGGGCCACCGTGCTGATCTTCGGCGGTGTGATGATCGTTCAGAACCTGGGCTACTCGGTCTCCAGCCTGCTGGCCGGACTGGGCATAGGCGGCCTGGCTATCGCCCTGGCCGCCCAGGACACGGTGGCCAACGTTTTTGGCACGGTGGTGATGTTTACCGACAAGCCTTTCCGGGTGGGCGACTGGATCAGGTTCGGCGAGGTGGATGGTTTCGTGGAGAGCATCGGGTTCCGCAGTATCAGGCTGCGCACCTGGTCCAATACCGTAATGGTCATCCCCAACAAGAAAATCACCAGCGAGATTATCGAGAACTGCAGCAGTATGAACAAGCGCCGGGTGAAAATGACCATCGGCGTCCAGTACGACAGCCCCGTGGAGAAAGTCCGCCAGCTTGTCGGGCGCATCCGCTCGCTGCTCGAGCACGATCCGGAAGTGCACCAGGAATACATGCTGGTGCGCTTTACCGATTTCGGGCCCAGTTCCCTGGACGTCTTTCTCTATTACTTCACTGTCAGCACTGTCTGGGCGGAATACCTGGAAGTGCGCGAGAGGATAAACCTGTCGATCATGGAGATCGTGCACGAGCTGGGGCTGAGCTTTGCTTTTCCCAGCCGGACCGTGTATTTCGGCAACTCCCCGGCGTTGGGGGACGGCCGTTCACCTGGCGGCGGAGCCGGTGTTTCCCCCGGCGGCCCGGGAGATTCCTGACCGGGTTGTTTCCAGCCTACGAGCCAGCCGGAGAAAACGACATGAGAGTATTAACCCTGGACTGCGGTACGACCCGTATCAAGGCTGCAGTGTTCGAGATCACCGGCCGCGGAGCAGAGGGTCGGCCCTCTGCGGTCAAGGCCCCGGTCAAGCTCTGGATAGAGAGAATGGGCGGCCCTTCCACGGAAGCCACGGCCGCCGAGCAGGACCGCAGCCACCTGGACGTGGACCATTACCTGCAGCGCGTTTTCGAGCTGCTGCGCAGGGTGAGCGAGGAAGAACCCTCGGTGGATGCCCTTTGTCCATCCATCTGCTGCCCGGCGCTGGTGGCCCTGGACAGCAGTTTCCGCCCGCTGTATCCAGCCCTGACCCACCTGCACCAGGCCGGTCAGCCGCACTCGGCGAAGCTGGTGAGCACCATCGGCCGCGAGCGCTGGCTCGAGACCACGGGCAACCTGCCGGTACCTGGAGGTATTTCGATCAGCGCCTTGTGGTGGCTGGGGGCCAACCGCCCGCGGGTGGTGGCAGAGGCCCGCTACTGGGTGCACCTGCAGTCCGTGCTGCTTTATAACTTTACCGGCAGGCTGGCCACCGATCCCACCCAGGCGGCTTATACGGGCTTGTACGATGTGCAGGGAGCCAGCGGCTGGCTGGCCGATGACTGGCTCGAACAGTTCGGAGTAAGGCGGGAGCAGCTCCCCGAGATAGTGCCCTCCGCCTCGGTGGCCGGCAAGCTCACCCATGAAGCCGCAGCCAGGTCGGGCCTGGCCGAGGGCCTGCCGGTGGTTACCGGAGGGGCCGACATCCCCACCGGCCTGCTGGCCGCCGAGGAAGTGATCCCCGAGGCCGCGCTCAACATCAGCGGCACCACCCCGATAGTCGCCGCCTCCTGCGGCCACTGCCCCAAGCCTGCAGAAAACTACCTGCTGCGGCCGCACCTGGTCCCGGGAAGGTGGGTGGTGGTGAAAGTCAGCCCTGTGGGGGGAGAAACGCTAAACTGGTTCCGCGAAAGGTTCTGCCGCGAGATGTCGCCGGACCGCTTCTGGGAGCTGGTGGCGGCCCTGGATGTCAAGGTGGAGCAGGTGATCGAGGACCAGTCCGTGGAGGGGGAAGGGGTCCAGCTGCTCGAGTTCATCCCCTATCTTCACGGCTACCGCCATAGCCTGGAGCCCAAAAAGGCGGCGTTCCTGGGATTGAGCTCGGAAACCACCCGCGAGGACATGCTCTGCGCGGTGCTGGTGGCCTACCGCAGGTTTTTGCACGAGGCGACCCAGGAAGTTGCCGCCGCAGTCGGCCGGCCGCTTGTCAACGTGGTTACCTCGGGCGGATATGATATCAGCGCGCTGGGTTTCCACCGCAGGGCGGCGCTCAGCCGCTCGACCCTGATCCCGCTGGAAGCCGCAGTCGTACGCGGGGCCGCGGTCCTGGCGGCAATGGCGCTGGAGAATGCGTAGCTTGAAAGCTGCGGCCGCCTTCCCCCTTAGCCGAGGCCGGGTCAGATGCCGAAAACCCAGGCCGGCACTTCCATCCGCGCACCCTTGGCCGGGTCTACAATCTGGTTGATCCTCAGGTCGCCGACCAGGTTTACCAGGGCGTAAGCGGTTTCCTTATCCCTGCCGGTAGCTTTCACGACCAGCTCGATCATGTCATCCGTGGCTTGCCAGGCGGCCGCGTTCATGTCTTCATCCGCGCCCACGGTGGCCACGAACTCCCGGCGCAGGATCACCGGCCTCCTGGAAAGCGGCCGGGGCAGCTTACGGAAGCGCACCAGGGTCTCGGTGTCGCACTCGATGCCCTGTCCCCGCACCTCGCCATCCCCCTGCAGGGCGTGCGCATCTCCCATTCCCACCAGGCCGCCATCGACCTGCGCGGTGAAGACCACGGTGCTGCCGGCGCGAACCTCCTTGCAGTCCATGTTGCCACCGGTCTCCTTGGGGGTCTTGGTGTCCATCTCCCCCTCGGCCGGGACAACCCCGATGCCCCCCAGCATCGGCGACAGGGGCAGCCTCAGGCTCTCATCGAAGATTGCGTAACCGTCCCTGAGCTCGAAGATCCTTCCCCCGGCATAGCCCCAGTCGCCCACCCGGATCTCCAGCAGGTCGATAGCCAGGGCATCCCCCGGCTCGATGCCTTCCACCCGGATCGGCCCGGTCATCGGGTTGACCTTGTCCCCGGGCCCGGCCTTGCGAAAAGTCCCATCGCGGGTAACCAGTCCAGGCAGGCCGTGCTGTGTCTCCACCAGGACCACTTCTCCCGGGCTTACCCGGTAGGCCGGCTCGATGCCGGCGCGGAAGACGGTGAAGTTCTTGTCGCTGCCCAGCCTTCTGACTCCCAGGGTGGCGCCCTCCGGGATGACCAGGCCAGAGCCGAGGGCCGCAGTCTTCCCCCCGGCCAGTTGGTTGGAGCTGCTTTCCGCAGGAGAAAGCGCAGCAGCCGTCGCCGCGCCGAGGGCGAAACTGCCGAGAAAAGACTTGCGGTCCATTTTTTTCTCCGGGTCAAATGGGTTGTATCGGGACCATTCGGGGCGAGTCCGCCCGGCAGGGAAATTATCGCCGGGGGGACCTGCAAAATCCGCGGGCGGCAGGCGCGGTCCCGGGTTCGATCAATCCGGTCCGGCTCAGTCGCCGCGCTTGAGAGCAGCCTGCGGGAGCGGGTCCGGCACATCGCCGCGCAGCTCCAGGCGGGGTCCCAGCATTTGCGGCTCCTGGTCCAGCGCCTCCTCGAACAGCCCGGCCGCCTCCTGGAACTCCCCCCTGGCTTTCATGGCCAGGGCCGCCAGGTAGCGGGCCTCGGACCTGTAATTGCGGTGCCTGCTTTCGAACTGGCCGCGGGCGAAGTTCTCCATCTTTCTCAGGATATCCTCTGCCTCGGCCCGCCGTCCCAGCTCCATCATGGACAGCACTATGTAGAAATTTTCGCTGTTGAAAGAGTCGCGGTCCCCGGAGAGCTGCTGCCAGCCGGTAATACCGCTCTCGAAAGCGCCGATGGCCTGTTTTTCTTTTCCCAGCTTCCGGTAAACCATGCCCTGGTAGTAATGCAGCCTGGGGGCCATCTGGTACTGGAAGTCATCAGCCCCGAGAGAGCTCGGTGGAAACATGGCCATCTCGTACTGGCGCAGCGCCTCCTGGTAGTCGCCGGCTTGGCAGGCCCTGGCCGCCATGCCGTACCGCATGAACCGGTACTTGTCGCGCAGGCCGTAGTGGCGGTGGCGCTGGGTGAATTCGTGGGCGTGGATCAGGCTGTCGGCCTTGCGGTAATCGCCGCTTACCAGGTCGATGGTAAAAAGCCCCTCGATCAGGTAATCATCGCCCGGGGAGCGCTGCAGTGCGCGCTCGAGCAGGGCCGACTGCTCTTCGAACCTCCCGGCGCGGGAATACAGCTCGCTCAGGTCGGAGAAAGTACGTATGTGGCCGGGGTCGATCCCGATCGCCTTTTCCAGTTGTGCGGCCGCCAGTTCGATCCCGTAGCCCTGCTCGGCGTAAGCCAGGCCCAGGGTCCTCCGCAGGCTGAAATTATCCGGGGAGGCCTCGACCCCGGCTTCCCACTGTTGGATGGCTTCCCCGCTCCTGCCGAGGAAGTAGAGCAGGCATCCGAGCTGAAAGCGCGCCAGCTCATCGGAAGGGTCGTAGATAACAGCCTCGGCCAGGGGCCGGATGCTCTCTTCGCGGAAAGGCCAGCGGTCGAGGTTTCCCCCGGCCTGCCGGGCTTTCAGGTAACAGCTTTCTGCGGCGGCGTTCTCGCCGAGAGCCATGAGACAGTGGGCCATGGTGTAATAGAATACCGGCGGGGTGCCGTAGATGTCCCGGTTGTTCTCCTCGACTATTTTCAGGACCTCCAGCGCCTCGCCGAACCGCATCAGCTTGCGGTAGACCGTGGCGAGCTCGATTGCTTCCTGGCTCTGGCCTCCGAGGAGCCTCAGCAGCTCCTGCCGGTCGGTCTCCAGGCCGGTGGTAAAAGCCCTCTCCGCGGCCGCCCAGCGGTCGGTGGGGTCGATTTCTTCGACCTGCCCGATCAGGGCCAGCGCCTCCGGCTTACGGCCCTGGAGCCGGCAGAGCATGGCCAGCAGGCTGCCGGCCGAGAGGTTGTAGCCGCTGGCGCGTACCGCCTCGCGCAAATGAGTCTCCGCCTCAGGGAAGTCCCCGCGGAGGAAAGCCAGCCGGCCGAGCATGTACTCGCGCAGGTGGTAGCAGGAGCCGGTACGCGAGATATAGTAGAGGCTGCGCTCGGCCCGGACACTGTCCTGTCGCTCCATCAGCCCGAGAGCCAGGTAATAATAAGCCTCGTCTGCGTAGGGGTCGCGCTCGATCACCCGCTCGAGGTGGGCCAGCGAGCTGTCGACTCTCCCGGTCTCGTAAAAATAGATCCCCAGGTCCAGGTGGGCGCGGGAGTAACCCTCATCTTGCTCCAGCACGCCGCGCAGCAGCGAAAGCGCCGAGCTTTCTTTCATTTCCTTGATCATGGTCTCCGCCAGTATCACCTGCTCTTCCGGGGTCATCTGCCCGGGGCTTTTGAACGGCTTGTCGAGCGGCTCGGTAAAAGGGGTGTACTCCTTGCGGCCGGGATCAGTATCCGGCCGGGTATAGTCCACTACGGCCGCACCCCCGCTGCCGGTAACCACCACCCGCAGGCCGGCGAGCCCGGCGCTGTCCGCGGCTATTTTGGAAAGCTGGCGGACAAAAGGCTTCCCAGGGGCCAGGTGGGCCTTTTCACTGAGGAGCACTCCCTGGCTCGAGGAGACCACCACTGCGGCCCCCGGCAGGTCGCGGTTGGCGGAAATGCCGATCTTAAGCTTGGAATTTTTGCCTTTCGGGTCGGCCTCCACTTCGAGGTTGAGCGCCGCATCCAGGCTGGTCGTGGTGAGCCCCCCGATCCCCGAGACCGGGAACCACCATTCGCTCCAGCCCTCGTAGCCATGCGGCGCCAGGAACTCGTAATGGCCGTCCCAGACATACCGCCCGCTCTGGATTTCCATATAAGGCCCGCTGTTGTCCGTGTAGCCCTGTCTTATGGCCCTGCCCCGGCGGCTCCAGCCCCAGGTCCAGGTTTTCATGCCCTGGACCACCCGGCGGTCGGCAAAGCGAAAGGTGCCGCAGTCGAGGTCATAATCATAGGAACCGAGGTAGTTGTCGTAGATGTCGATCCCGAAGACACCCAGCATATGCTCGTTGTTCTTGATCCAGCTGTAGTCCACGCCGCTGTAGTAAGGCCAGCCCGCCACCTCGCTGGTGGTATGCCCGATGGTCCGGGTCATCGGGTACACGAACCTGCTGCCCTCGGTGGCCTTGGTGCTGCCGTTGACCCAGAACATGTAGGGCCGGCGGAAATCGCGCCTGTTGTAGCAGAACACGCTCAGCTCCATGGCCGCCAGTCCGGGCACCAGCCGGGCGGTGAAATTCACTTTCATCCGGTAGAAGGGGTCGATATTGCTCATCACCAGCGACACGCTGCCGTCGCCGTGGCGCAGCACCTTGTTGAACCAGAGCGGCTCGCCGTAGAGGGTGATCATGTGGGTATCATAGGGGCCGGTCAGCTCGATGTTGCCCACCGGCCAGGAATGTTTGGAATTGACCCCGGAGAACTTGAGCACGTCGTTCTTGTAAAACACCTCGCGCCGGTTTACCTTATCGTAGAGTGAGTAGACACGGCCGCCGAAATCCGGCACCACAGCGACCCTGAGGTACCGGTTCTCGATGAATATCGCCTTGTATTCGGCCGGCTTCGGGCCGCCCGGTTTATAGGGCTGCCTGAACGGCGGCAGGGGGTATTTGCCGCTGATGGTGGAATTGTCGAACAGCGGGGGCTCGATCTCCCGCCCGCTGAATTCGTAACTGTCCAGCTCAACCGTTCCCTCGTAGACTATGACTGAATCGGCGGGGGGGATTTGTGCGAAACCCGGGCCGGACAAAACCATTAATACGGCACAGAGCAAAAATGCAGGTGATAGTTTCGGTGCGGACATCTGATTCCTCTCGGGGAAGGTTGGCGAGAACACCTCTCCGGAAAGTTTTCCGTTGCCTGTTATCGAGAAAAACATCCCGGGCGTGGCTAAAAAAAAGACAAGCTGAAAACGATAGTATACAAATAAAAACAATTTTTTAATATACTAACAATTCACCTGATCATCAAGTTACAGGGATCCGCAGCCGGGGGTAGCTGACGACATGGAACGCAGAATCGATTTTATCCGCCTGGACAGCCCGATCGGGCCGCTGCTGCTCGCCGATGCCGGGCACGGCTTGTGTGCGGTGCATTTCCCTGCAGCCGATGGGGCCCCGGACCTTGACGGACTGAGGGCTCGTCTGCGACCGCGCTACGGGAGTTTCTGCCTGGTGGAGAACGCTGAGCGACTCTCCCGGGCGGCCGCCTGCCTGGAAGACTATTTCGCTGCTCCGGCAGCCGTTGCCGCTTACCCGGGGCCGTTGGACCCCGGCGGGACCCGGTTCCAGCAGCAGGTCTGGGACCGGCTGATCAGGATCCCGCCCGGTCAGACGGCCACCTATGGTGGAATAGCCCGCCGGCTGGGCAGCCCCCTGGCCGCCCGTGCAGTGGGCGCGGCCTGCGGCGCCAACCCCCTGGGTATTGTCATCCCCTGCCACCGGGTGGTGGGCAAATCCGGGAAGCTCACCGGGTTTGGCGGCGGCCTGCAGCTCAAGGCGCGCCTGCTGGAAATGGAAGGCTGGACCGTGCCGGTCTAGAGTCCGTTTGTGTTCAAAGCTGCCTGCAGGGACCGGCTTACTGCGGCGAGCGAGGAAAGAGTCTTGGCTATTGGAAGGAACCCGGTCCGGCGCATCGGGATTGCCGCTGCGGCCAGCCTGGTGGTCTCGAACATGGTGGGCGCCGGTATTTTCACCACCAGCGGGTTCCTGATCGAGAGCCTGCGCTCGCCGGGCCTGCTGCTGGCGGTCTGGGCCGCGGGCGGCGCGCTCGCCCTGGCCGGGGCCACTGCCTACGGCGAGCTGGGAGCCAGCCTGCCGCGGGTGGGCGGGGACTACGTTTTCATCCGTGAGGCTTACGGCCCGCTGTGGGCTTTCCTGAGCGGCTGGATGGCTTTCTTCGCCGGGATAGGCGCCCCCATCTCCCTGACCGCCCTGGCCTTTGTCGAACACCTCACCCCGTACTTCCCGGGCCTGAGCATCCAGGGTCGGGAACCCCTGTTCACCCTGTTCGGCCTCACCCCGACAATCTCCCCGGGGCACCTGGCCGCCATCGGTACAATCTGGCTGCTCACGCTCGTGCACTACCTGGGCATCCGGGTCAGCGGCCGAGTGCAGGTCTCACTGACCGTGCTCAACCTGCTGCTGATAATTTCTTTTATTTTCCTGGCCTTTTTCTCGAAGGCCGGCGACTGGGGCAGCTTCAGCCCGGCCCCGCTGCAGCAGGCGCCCTCCGGCTGGGAAATATTCCCGGTATTCGCCGTGGCGCTGGTCCTGGTCCTTTATTCGTACAGCGGTTTCAACGCCGCCGCCTATGTGGGCGGAGAGATCGAAAAACCGGGCAAAAACCTGCCGCGGGGGATCTTTACCGGCACCGCAGTGGTGGTCCTGCTCTACCTGGCCCTCAACGCGGTGTATATCTATGCCCTGCCCCCGGAGAAAATGGCGGGCAGGCTCGACGTGGCAAAGCTGGCGGCCCTGGATCTGATCGGGCCGGCCTGGGGGAGTGTCTTCTCCCTGGTCATCGCCCTGGCGGTACTGGCCTGCACCAGCGCCATGGTCTGCATCGG
>JAFGTO010000227.1 GCA_016934095.1 Candidatus Glassiibacteriota bacterium | reverse complement strand
ACCCGCGGGTCGGCCGCTGGCAGAACCACCTGCCGCTCGAAAAGCAGGAACAATGGAGCCGGGAGCTTCCGCCTCTGCACGGCTGCTCCAGCTACCAGGGGATCACCACCGGCAGCCACCGTCCCCAGCTTAAGAATCGCGAGGGTGTCCTGCGCCCGGACCTCAACCTGGTGTTCGACCAGGTGGCCTGGGACAGCAAGCGGAAGCGGATGGTCTACTTTACCGGGGGCAGGACTTTCGCCTATGACCCGGCCGGGCGCAAGTGGAGCGACCTGGCGCCGGCAGTGAGCCCTCCGCCGGTAAGCGGGGGCGCGCTCTGTTACGACCCGTTCAACGATGAAATAGTGCTGGCTTTCGGCGGCCACGTGGCCGAGACCGGCCCGCAGGGCAAACCGGTGGGTTACACCGGCACCTGGGTCTACGACTGCGCCGCAGGCACCTGGAAGCCGCTAGACACAGGGGAGGAGCCGCCGCCCAGGATGTGCACCCGCATGGTCTGCGACACGAAAAACAGGCTGTTGGTGGCTTTCGGCGGGGACGGCCAGAGCCGCTACCTGAACGATACCTGGGTCTATGATACCGGCGACCGCCGCTGGCGGGCCTCTGGCAATCCCCTGACACCGCCGCCCAGGGCGGGGCATTTCACGGTCTATGACCCGGCGAGCGGCTGGGTGATCATCGGGGGCGGGTACAACCGGGAAGAGCTGGACGACATGTGGGCCTATGGCCCGGCCGCAGACAAATGGCTCAGGCTCGACTCCCAAGTCCCGGCCGGCTGGTACCTGGCCGCGGACATCGCCCAGGACCAGGACTTGATCGTGCTGACTACCTCGACCAAGCAGCAGGACGACCGGATGAGCTGCAACGAGATCTACCCGGTGCGCACCACCTACGCTCTCCGCCTGGAGGCGGAGAGCCTGGCCGACAAGTCCGCCGGGCCGCAGGAGCACGAGCCGGTGCTGAAGCGCCCCTTGGAGAGCACGGACAGGGGGCCGGCACCGGACCCGGACTGGAGGGAAGCCAGGCTGAGGTTTATCCAAAACCTGCCGGAGAACCGCTGGGTGCTGCTTTCCGGGCAGGCGGGCAGGGCGGCTCCGCTGCGCACCTGGGGCTCGTGCTCGTTCGACACCAGGCGGGGCAGGATTGTCTACTGGGGAGGAGGACACTGCGGCTACGGCGGCAGCGACTACGATTTCTACGATGTCGAGACCGACACCTGGCAGGCCAGCCCCAGGGTTGCGGAGTACCCGGAGAGGGCCTGGGACAAGGGGATCAACCCGGCGGGGGTAACTTTCGGCGGCGCTCCTTGGGTGAGGCACGGCAGGAAGGTCTATGCCTACGACCCGGTGAGCGACAAGGTTATCAACATGAAATACATCGCCCTTACCGCAGGCTACCAGCCGGAATGCCTGGCAGGGTACGAGCCGCTCAGCCCGGATTTCGGCAGCGGCGAGGAGTTCACCAGGTCGAGCTATGTCAAGTGGGCCACCTGGGCGTTCGGCCTGGAAACCGGGCAGTGGGAGATCCTCTGCTCCGGCCGGCGGGGCCTGGACCTGACAGTCTCGACTCCCCGGGGAGTGATGGCTGTCAACTCCGACTGGGGCTCGCTCTACAGCGAGAGCGGCCCTGAGCAGGTCCTTTTCAACGGCGAAAAGGTAAAAGAGAACGCGGTCTTCCTGCTGGATGCGGCAAAGCGCTCCTGGAGCAAGCTAACCTATACCGGGCCCTGGCCGCAGAACCTCTATGAGCTCACCGCCCTGGCCTACGATACCAGGCGGGACCGGGTGATCCTCCACGGGGCCGGGCCGGAGAGGGACGAGCTCTGGATCTTCGACCCTCAAATCGGCAGGTGGAGAAAAATGGATCCCGCGGTCAGGCCGCAGGGTGCGGGCGGCCCGCCGGTCTGCAGGAGGGAGGGAGTCTACCTGCCCGCAGAGGATGTCTTTTTCACCTGCGGCTATGCAGCCGGCTCGCAGGACAACCCCGGTGTCTATGTTTACCAGGTGGCCTCGAACGCCTGGTACCGGGTGGAGATACCGCCGCCCGAGGGGCTGGAAGCCTGGAGCGTGGCCCAGCAGAACCGGGCGCTTACTTACGATCCCAGCCACGGCCTGGTGCTGATGGTGCTGGGCAGGCAAAGCGGGGACCTGGCGGATGCGGTGGTCTACGGGCTGAGATACGACCACGCCAAGGCCGTGGCTGGGAAGTAATATACCTGGCAGACGATTGTATAAAGGGACTCTCCGGCTTCCGGGCGGTTGTCGCTTACTTCCGGTAGACCACTTTTCCGCCTAACACGGTCATCGCCACTTTCATGTCTTTCAGGCTGTCGGCCGGACATCCCAGGTAGTCCTTTTCCAGCACGACCATGTCGGCCAGCTTGCCCGGCTCGATAGAGCCTTTGAGGTCCTCCTCGAAAGAGGCATAGGCGTTGTTGATCGTGTAGCAGCGCAGAGCCTGCTCGCGGGTGATCGCCTCCTCAGGCAGGATCACCGTGCCGCGCCTGGTCTTACGGGTCACCATGCTCCAGATCGCCAGCCAGGGGCTGTAGGGGTTGATCGACTCCTTGTCGTCCAGCCTGACCATGTGGTCGCTGCCTGCGCTGACCACTACCCCGCTCTCCAGCAGGGAGCGGTAGGGGTGAAAGGTGCGGATACGCTCCGGCCCCAGGATCTGCAGCATGGCGTCGGCATCCTCATAGAACCATGCCGGCTGGGCATCGGCTATCACACCCAGTGCCCTGCAGCGCTGCATGGACAGCGGGGTGAAAAAGTTCCCGTGGATGATCGAGAAGCGCAAGGGAGGGACATCCACCTTGCGGCCGGCCGCCTCGAAAGCATCCAGCATCAGGTCTACGCCGCCCCCGCCGGTGCAGTGGGCGGTCATCTTCCAGCCTCGTTCGGCCCCGGCCGTAACCAGCGGCTCCAGCTCCCCGGCAGTCATCCTGGGCAGGCCGCGGTAGTCCGGGTCGGTGATCCCGAAAATCTCCTGCGCCTTAGTGCCCCAGGGCTCGCGCAGGTAGGCGGTGCCGGTCAGGATACCGCCGTCGATCATGGTCTTGAGCGCCCCGATGCGCACCCACTCATCTCCATCACCGGTGGTTACTCCCAGGCTGTCTATCGCCCTGCCGATCTCCTCATCGCTCATGTCCTTGAACGGGAAGTCCACCATGATATTGAGGAAGGCCCTCAGGGTGAGCATGCCCTTTTTCTGCATGTAGCGGTAAAGGGCCGTGTCTGCGACCGAGGCTCCGCCCGAGGTAACACCGGTGAAACCCACCTTGTTGTAGAGGGTGAACATGTCGGCCAGCGCCCCGGCGCGCTGCTCGAGGGTGTAAGAGGGGGCCGGCGGCCTTTTAAGCAGGCCGAAAGCGGTGTAGCGCAGCAGACCGTTGAGCCTGCCTGTGGCCTTGTCCCTTAGCAGTCCGGGATGGCGGGTCTGCCCGGTGATGCCGCTGGCGCGCATGGCCGCGCTGTTGATCGAGCCACCGTATGAGCCGTTGAGGAAAACCGGGTTCTCCGGGGCCACCGAGTCCAGCTCCCAGAGGGTGGGTGCGCGCATCTCCAGCAAGCGGGTGGCGAACATCTTGGGGTGGATAATCCATTCCCCGGCAGGTTTGCGTTGCGCCTGCTCCCTGATCCAGTCCAGCAGCTGGCCCAAGGTGCGGGGGTTGGGGAAAGTGCCTTCCGCCTCGCTGAGGGAGGCCCTTTCCGGGTGGGCGTGGGCCTCGATCAGGCCCGGGACCGCTGTCCTGCCGCCCAGGTCGATTTTTCCGGTCCGCGGCCCGGCGAGTTTCAGCACCTGCTCGTCGCTCCCCACTGCCAGGAAGCGGCCGTCCTTGACCGCCACCGCCCGGGCGACCGAGAACCCGCTGTCTACAGTCAGTATCTTGCCGTTATAGTAAACTGCATCGGCCACTTGGCCGCGCACCCCGGGGCCGGCACACCCGGCGGCCAGCACGAGAGTCAGAACAGGTAGTAAAAGGAGGCCGCTGCAGGCCCCCAGGCGTTTCTTTAACCGATCGCTGAGCATGAAACCGACTCCAGTCTTGAAAGATTGCCCCTTGTCCCCCCGGTCCGGGAAAGACCGGAGGGAGACTCAGAGGTGAGATACCATCGACATAATAACCGGTTTCCCCTGCCGGCGGAATAAAAAAGGCAAGGCTCGGAAGCCTTGCCTCGATGTTCAGGGCAGGACAGACCTGTGTCCGAGTCTGCCGCGCACCTGGGAGTCATAAACGGCATGGCGTTACTAACTAAAAGTCAGCCGAAATCCACCAGGTCGCGGATCTTTACCGGCCGCCCGGTCTCGATGCTGTGGTAGCCTGCGATACCGATAATGGCGGACATGATCCCGGCCCGCATACCGGCGCGCTGGGCGAGATCATCGGGAGTGCCGGGGATGAAGACATGGTCCTTGATCAGCGTGTCCGAGCCTCCGTGCGAGCCGCTGCGGCGCTCGACCGGCACCAGGGTCGATTTGTCCTCGAAGTTGCGCATCAGCCGGACCTCGGCCGCTTGGGCGACTTCCCAGGGCTGACGGCTGAAATTACGCACCTCGATCCGCCCCTTGCTCCCGTTGAACACGATGATCTGCCCCTCATCGGGTACCCCGGCGTTGAGCGAATAAGTCACCAGTACCTTGTTGGCGTATCTCACCAGCACGCTCATGGTGTCGTAGATGTTAATCGCGTAGCGGTACAGGCAGCCGTCCCGGAAGTAACCATCCTCGGACTCGCAGTTGACATAGAGGTCTGTCAGGTGTTTGTCCCTGGTGATGTCCCAATAATACCGGCACTTGTCCTTGTGCACGCACTGCCTGCAGTTGATATGGCGGAAAGGCCCGTTGCGGCCGAATTTCCTCAGGTCTCCGTTCGCGCTTACCTCCACCGGGTCGGAGTCGATCCACCAGTTGAGCTCATCGAAATGGTGCGAGGCTTTGTGCACCAGCAGGGTCCCCGAGCACTCCTTGAGCCCGTGCCAGCGGCGGAAATACGAGGCTCCATGGTCGGTGTCGAGGAACTCGGCATAGTCCACCGAGTAGAGGTCTCCTATCTCGCCGGCTTTCAGCAGCTCCTTGACCCTGGCCGTGCTCGAGCCGTAGCGGGCGTTGAAAGTCACCGTGATATTACGCTGGTATTTTTTCTGGGCCTCGATAATCGCCTGGCACTGCTCCTCGTCGGTGGCGAAAGGTTTCTCGCAGATAACATCGCAGCCCAGCTCCATGGCGCGGACCACGTACCTGGCGTGGATGGCATCCACGGTGGTCACGATTACCCGGTCGGGCTTGACCGTGCGCACCATTTCATCGAAGTCGGTGAAGGTGGGGATGTTCGCCCCGGTGGTGCGGGCGGCTCCCTGTTTGGGTTTTTCGGTGCGGATCATCCCGTCCATGTCGCTGATATTGCTGCCGATCAGGCTGCGAGCCACCTCGACCCTCTTGCTGTTGATATCGCAGAGCCCCACTATCTCGATATAGTCCGCGTAGTCCCTGGCTACCGGCGCACCCCACATGCCGATCCCGCGGGCCCCGGTGCCGACGATCGCCAGGCGGGTCTTGGGGGTGGACTTCGCCGCCTGAGCCGGCAGGGCGGCGGTGAACCCCAATGCGCCGAGGGCCGCCAGCGAGGCGGAAGAGTTTTTCAGGAAGTCTCTGCGCGAAACGTTTGTCGGCTGGTCTTTCATCTTTTTCCCCCTTGCTGAGGTGCGTGATAGATCATCGGGCTGCCTGGATTGGATAGCAGGTATTTAGCCGGGCAAGCAAGTCCGGGTGCGGAGAGGACGGAGAAAAGACTGCAAGCCCCAGAGTTGAAATATCACAGCCGGAAAAGGCCGTGTCAAGGGTTAAAAGATCCTGCGGGCAGGGTGCATTCCGACATGACGGCAGGCACGGAAAATAATATAATACCATGACTTGCTGAAACTTTCCGGATGGGTCCCGGGAACGGTTGCGGCGGGATAATGTTTGATTTACCCCAGTCGGCGTTGTATCTTGATACCCGGCAAATCTCTGATAATCCAGCCGTCTGGAGGAACCATGAACAAGCTGCTAGTATTGGCGGTCTCGGCCCAGTTGGGCCTCTTTCCGGCGCCTTACGGGGCGGCCGCCGGGTCGCGTTTCGAAAAGAGCGCCCTGGAAAAACAGGAGCTTGCGGAAAAGGTAGTCTGGTTCAGCCACGAGCCGCTGATGTTTTCCCGGCGGCGGGGAAGGATGTACGAAGACCAGGCGCAAGTCTACCAGCATCAGCACGACCCGGAAAACGTGCGCCTGATGGCCGCACTGGGTGCCCGCTACGGCAGGCTGCACTTCTACAAGGGGATCGGGCTGGAGACCGAGATGCCCGAGATCAGGAACAGCATGCGCACCGCTGCGCTGATGCACCAACTGGGGATGAAAGTCAGCCTCTACGTGGGCGGGACCATGTTCATCGAGACTTTCTACCGCGAAACCCCGGAAGCCGTATCCTGGGAACAGCGCGACCAGTACGGCAGGCCGGTGCCATACCTGGTGGGGACCCAGACCTTCCGCCATTTTCCCTGCCCCAACGAGCCGGCCTACCGGAGCTACATCAAGAAAGTGCTCAAGGTCGGCATCGACTCGCTGAAGACCGACCAGTTCTTTTTCGACAACTATTTCCTGCGGCGCGAGCCCAAGTCCTGCCGCTGCCCGCGGTGCCAGGAAGCTTTCCGGGCTTTCCTCGAACGCCGCTACCCGACCAGGGAAGAGGTGGTCAGGAGGTTCGGCTACCCGAGCGTGGACTACATCAAGGTGAACGAATGGGACACCTTTAACCGGCCGGAGGATGTGGCCGAGGTGGACGATCCGGTGCTCCAGGAATGGGTCAGGTTCCGCTGCGAGTCCCTGGCCGACCAGTGCCGCGAGTTCTACGATTATATCAAGCGGATCGATCCCGGGATCTCGGTAGGGTTCAACCTGAAAGGCCTTTACAGCATGAACCGCATCTGGTACAACGCGGTCTACCACCCGCTGTTCCGCGGCAAGTGCGATTTTTTCTGCTTCGATATCGACGGTATGAGCCAGGGTCTGGACCCGGAAACCGGCGCGCTGGTCTCGGAGGTGCGCTCCTACAAGATCGCCCGGCGCCTCGGCATGTCATGTTCCAACGGGGACCCGGGACTCGAGCTCGCCGAGCAGATGGCTTTCAACCATCAGAAATACCTGGAGGGGTTCGGCTACCACTCGGCCGGGTACAACCATTACACGGAGAGGGTGTTCTCGCCGCTGGCCGAGTTTTTCCGCTGTTACAACGACCGCTACTACACCGAGACCGACAACCTGACCGATGTGGCGGTCCTGCGCACCTGGCCCTCGATGGCCTACAGTGTCCGGGCCACTTCGGTGCCCACCGTGCTGATGGAACAGGTGCTGATCCAGTACAAGGTGCCTTTCGATATCGTTTTCGACTGCCATCTGGACGATCTCGGCCGCTACCAGGCAGTGGTGCTGCCTGGCCAGGAAAGCCTCTCGCAGGCCAATCTCGACCGCCTGCTGGATTTTGTCCGCAAAGGCGGGACCCTGGTCTTTACCGGCAATACGGCGGATTTCAACGAATGGCGTGAAAGGCGCCGGGTGAACCCGCTGCTCTCGCTGCTGGGCGGTCAGAGGCCGGTAAAAATCACCGCCGGGAGCCTGGGCAAGGGGACCCTGGTCTACATCCCCGGGATCGAGCCGGCCCTGCCGGTCCGGCAGGAGGGCGTGTGGGACTTCCCCAGCCCGCAGTGGGTGCTGCCGCAGAACCACGAGGCAGTCTACCTGGCGCTGGCCGGCCACCTGCCGCGGGGCCTGACAATAGATACGGGCGCTCCGCTCACCACCCTGATGGAAATTTACCGGCGCGAGAAGAGCCGGGAAACCATAGTACATTTCGTCAACTTCGACACGCAGCGCAGGCTCGAGCCCTTTCCGGTCGAGCTGAAAAAGGTCTTTCCCGGCGGGGTCAAAGCGGTCGAGTTTTTCTCCGCGGAGTTCGACCGGCCGCAAAGCCTCGAGTTCAGCGAGGAAAAGGGGAAAGTCCGCTTCCAGGTACCTTCGATGGGGCTTTACTCGATGGTAGTGGTCAGTCATTGATCTTAGGGGAAGAATTTAAGGATAGTTTATTGCAGGCACACAGGCAGAGAGGGCACCACCGCCGGCGACCCGCATCGGCATGGGCCGGCCGTGCCCTGAGGCTATGGTGAAATCACTATTGAGGAGGAAGCGGGACATGAAATTATCAAGGAGATCGCTGGGACTTGCAGGCGTAATGATCATGCTGGCGGCGGCAGGCATCCGGGGCGGCGAGCAAGTGCCCGGGCAGCGGAAGGAGTCCCTGGCTGAGAGGGAGGCTTATTTCAAGAGGGTCGGGGAATCCCGCGCCGCAGCCTGGCAGGCTGTCAGCAGCGGGTTCGAGGAGAATTTCGAGTACGACAACAACAGGCCGCTGGGCCCGGTGAGCGAGCGGGAAAAAGAGCTGGGGGCGGTGCCTTTCGTGCGCAGCTACATGGTGCCGGTCTTCGAGGAGAGCGTTCCCGCCGACTATGAGCGCGGGACCGGGTACCGGGTGCGCGTGGCCCGGGGCGAGGTGGAGCCGGTGAGCTTCGGGGTCTATGCCCTCGAGGACCTGGACGGCCTGCAGGTCGAGGTGTTGGACTGGCAGGGTCCGGCTCCGGGCTCTTTCGAGGTATGTTGGGTCGAGTGCGCTCCGGTGCGCCACGGCAGGAGCAGCAGCGCTCGCCAGTGGCAGGTCCAGCCGGTCCGTCTCTGGCCAGTGCAGCCCGGCGAGACTTTCCGGATCGCAGCCCGCAGGGCTTTCCAGTTCTGGGGCACCCTGCGGGTCTCTGCACAGGCGGAGCCGGGAGATTACCTCCTGCCGGTGAGGGTCAGCAGGGGCGGGAAGGAGATCTATACCCTCGAGTTGAGAGTGCAGGTCCTGCCTTTCGAGCTCCCCGCGGTGAAAGCCGCCTACGGGGTCTACGAGGGCGACCGGATCTCCGGGACCGAGATGGCCGACCTGGTGGACCACGGCTGCAACAGCATGTCGATGTGGGCGCGCTGGCCCGAGTACCGGGAAGGCTCGGACACTTATGAGCTGGACGGGCTGGACAGCTACCTGCGCAGCCTCAAGACGGCCGGCCTGGGCCACTCGTTCGTCTGGTACGTGGCCACCAAGAGCCACAAGGTTTTCCGTATGCGCGAGGAGATCGGCGAAAAGGGCATCCGGCTGCTGGCGAGGGCCCTGGACAAGGGAGCTGCGGAAGGTGCATACCCGCAGAACGTGGCGCTCACCATCGATGAGGCGGTCTGCTGCGACCCGGAGGGCACGCGGGGCGACCAGTCGCCTTCGGATGGGGTGGGCAACCGCTGGGAAGACTTCATCTGGCTGATGGGGGTGCTGCGCATGGAAGCGCCGCATCTCAAGCGCTTCGGGGTCAGCCTCAATCGCCATCAGGATGCCCTCCGCCACGAGGGCTATATCGACATCCTCTCCTGCAACGGCGACCTGGTGGAAAACGGAAGCTGGTGCAAAAAGACCGGCATCAGGATGTACACCTACGGCTCGTTCAACAAATGCACCTACCCGGCCCAGAGCAGGTTCAACGCCGGGTTCTGGCCCTGGGCGGCGGGCTCGGACGGTACTTACTGCTGGGCTTACAAGTGGACAGGCAGCGACCCGTTCAATGATTTCGACGGCGGAGTGATGGACTGGATGCTGGTCTTCCCCGGCCCGGGCGGCACGCTGATCTCCACCCCCGCCTGGGAAGCCTGGCGCGAGGGCGTGGACGACCGACGCTACCTCGAGCTCTACGAGTCCCTGGTGGCCCGGGGCAAGGCCGATGGCGCCCTGCTGGAGAGGCTGCGCAAACAGCTCCAGCCGGATGCCCTGATGAAAGAAACCGTGGTGGGAGACTCACATTTCGGGGCGATTGTCGGTAACTACCGCAAACTGGCCGAGGCCAGGCAAAGCCTGATAGACGCCATCCTGGCTGCCAGGTAGCTGTCCGGGTGGTGGTGAACCCGGCAGCAGTTTTCAATGGCAGCCAGGGTGGAAAGGAATTCGAGCGATGGGCTATAACTTGAAAAGGTACGGGTCCTGGGGCCTGGTTACCGGGGCCAGCAGCGGGATAGGGCTCGAGTTCGCCCGCGCCCTGGCGGCCGAGGGCCTGAGCGTGGCCCTGGTGGCCCGCCGCCGCGACCGTCTCGAAACCCTGGCCGGCGAGCTGAGAGACAAATTCGGGGTGGAAACCCTGGTGATCGAGCAGGACCTGAGCCTGCCGGATGCCGCCCGGAGCGTGGCCGGCAGGCTGGAGAGTGTCGAGGTGGGCCTGCTGGTACTCAATGCCGGGTTCGGCATCGCCGGGGATTTCATCGAACAGGACCCGGAGCGCCTGGCCCGGATGATCTCGGTAAACTGCACCAGCACCGCCCTGCTGGCCCGCCTGATCCTGCCCGGCATGGTCGAGCGCAGGCAGGGAGCGGTGGTCCTGGTCTCCTCGGTGCTGGGGTTTCTGCCGGCTCCCTGGAGCTCCGCCTACTGTGCTACCAAGGCTTTCGACCTGATGCTCGGGGAGTCGCTCTGGCCGGAGCTGAAGCCCCACGGGATCGACGTGCTCAACCTCTGCCCGGCCATGACCCGCACCGAGTTTCACCAGGTAACCGGCGGACCGGACAGCAGCCGCACGCGCAAGGCCGAGCCGGAGGATATAGTGCACCTGGCCCTGAAAGGGCTCGGCCGCTCGCTGACAGTCTTCCCGGCGGATGGTGCTGCGGCCTCGGTCCTTACCCGCCTGCTGCCGCGCAAATGGACCGCCGGCCTGGCCGGCAGGGTTATGCGGATGAGGAAGAGAAGCAGGGACGGTCAGGGGAGTTGAGATAACCGGCCGGCGGTGTTTTATCGCCGCCCGGGAAAACCTCCGGGCCGGGAAGATGGTTGACAGGTCTCCCGGCCTGCTTCTATATTGCCTGTTTTAAAATTGCAGCCCTCATTATCACCGGGGGAAACGAAGACTGCCGGAGCTTAACCGGAAAAGGCGGAGCATGCTGTTTCTGGCGACCAACGATGACGGGTACCAGGCCAAGGGCCTGAAAGTCCTGGCCGGGATCCTGGGCGAGCTGGGAGAGGTGATGGTGGCGGCGCCCGAGGTGGAGCAGAGCGCCTGCAGCCACTCGATCACCCTCGACCGGCCGCTGAGGGTGCGCCAGGCGGGCCCGGGCATTTACGCAGTGGACGGCACCACCACCGACTGCGTGCTGCTGGCCTCGCAGAGCCTGCTGGGCCACAGGAAGCCGGATGCGGTTTTCAGCGGTATCAACCACGGACCCAACCTGGGAGACGATGTTACCTACTCGGGCACCGTGGCCGGGGCTTTCGAGGGCACCCTGCTGGGGGTCCGCTCGCTGGCGATCTCCGCCGGAGACCCCCGGCGCCTGGATGACCGGGAAACCCGGGACTTGCTTGCCGGGCTGATCGGCCGGCTGCTGGCGCAGCCCTGGCCGAAAGACGTGCTGCTGAACATCAACGTGCCGGCCGGCGGGGACCCTGTCCGGGGAGTGAGGATGACCGTCCTGGGCCGCCGGCACTACGCCGAAACGGTGATCGAGAAGACAGATCCCCGGGGCCGCAAATACTACTGGATCGGCGGGATAAACCCGCACTGGTACGGGAATGAAAACTCGGACTTCAAGGCGGTGGAGGACGGGTATATCTCGGTCACACCGCTGCACCTTGACCTGACACACTACTCCAGCCTGGAAGGTTTCAAGGGGCTTGAGGCAGACCTGAACCCCTGAGCGGAAGCCCGTCAGATGCACTACGAGAGACGCAGGAAGCGGCTGGTCGAGGAGCTGGCCGCCGCCGGAATACGCGATGAGAGGGTGCTCAAGGCTTTCGCAGAGGTGCCCCGCCACCTGTTCGTGCCAGAGCCCCTGGCGCCGCGTGCCTATGAGAACACCAGCCTGCCCCTGGCCGAGGGGCAGACTATCTCTCAGCCGCTGACCGTGGCCCGCACGCTCCAGGTGCTGGCCCTCAAGGGGGAGGAAAGGGTGCTGGAAATCGGCACGGGCAGCGGATACCAGGCCGCCCTGCTGGCCAGGCTGGCAGACCGGGTCTTCACCATCGAGCGTATCGAGGTCCTCGCCCGCAGGGCACGCCGGGTGCTGGACAGCCTGGACTTTTACCAGGTCAACATCCGGGTGGGGGATGGTACCCTGGGATGGAGCCGGTACCAGCCCTATGACGTGATCGTGCTGGCCGCAGCCGGGCCGGAAGTGCCGCGGACCCTGCTCGAACAGATGGCCCCGGGCGGAAGGATGGTCGCCCCGGTCGGCGATAACAGCTCGCAGCAGCTCGTGCTGGTCCGCCGCACCGCCCAGACAACCACCAGGGAAGTGATCGATCCCTGCCGCTTCGTACCCCTGATCGGAAAGGATGCCTGGCCCAAGTGAGCGAAAAAGCCGACAGCCCGGCGGCCGGGAAAAGGCCCGGAATAGTGCGGCGCCTCTATGACTGGGTCCTGCACTGGGCCGACACGCCTTACGGCGGGCCGGCACTGTTCCTCAATGCTTTCGCAGAGTCCTCGTTCTTCCCCGTGCCGCCGGACCCGTTGCTGATGGCGCTCTCGCTGGGCAGGCCGAAACGGGCCTTGCATTATGCCCTCTACTGCAGCGTGGCCTCGGTGCTCGGCGGCATCCTGGGCTACTGGATCGGGACCGCGGCCTGGCACCTGGTGAGGGAATATTTCTTCACTTACGTGCCGGGTTTCGACCAGCAGGTTTTCGACAGGGTCCAGCAGCTTTATCGCCAGAATGATTTCTGGGTGGTCTTTACCGCGGGTTTTACCCCTATCCCCTACAAGGTGATCACCATCGGGGCGGGGGTTTTCGGGGTCAGCCTGCCGGTCTTTATCCTGGCCAGCGTGGTGAGCCGCTCAGCCAGGTTTTTCCTGGTAGCCGGGCTTATCCGCCTCTTTGGGCCTTCAATCAAGTCTTTTATCGACAGGTATTTCAACCTGCTGACCCTCCTTTTTATGGTCCTGCTGGCTGGGGGGTTCCTGGTTTTCAAGTACGTGCTGCATT
>JAFGTO010000226.1 GCA_016934095.1 Candidatus Glassiibacteriota bacterium | reverse complement strand
TCACTTACAAGCAAAGCATAGCTGGGACCACCAGCCAAGCTGGTGGTTTAAGATACTTCAATTAACGTAACACTCCTAGGGGCAGACCCCTGTGTCTGCCCGCTTTTAAAAAATATTTCAATGTTCAACGGGCGCACACAGGGGTGCGCCCCTACAAAAAATCGAACAAATTCCATTTTCATGAATAATCACGGCTAAAGGCCGGGGGGTTGACCATTAACCTGTAGAATCCGCACGGGGGCCCGGGCCGCTTGGGTCCTTGTTATCGCCGCTTCGAGGCCGGTTTTTCCGGGGCGTCGACTTTCATTTACCGCTCTTTCCCGATGGAGTAGCCATGAAAGCCTTCCTCTATGCCGTGGCAACGGTCTGCCTGGCCGCTGTCAGCCTCCGGGCCGCCGGTCCGCCTCCCGAAGCTTTCCGGGTGCTCGACCCCGCGCCCCGTCCGGGCAGGCAGATCACTCCCTACCTGCACTACCAGCTCGAAGCCGCCTGGAGACAGGATGACCTGCGCAAGACCAGGCTGGCTGCAATCCGCACCGAGACCGACCTGCTGCAGCTCCAGCGCGAGGTCCGCCGCAGCCTGCTGGAGTCGATCGGCGGCCTGCCCGGGGGCAAGGCCCCGCTCAACGCCAGGGTCACCGGCACGATCCGGCTCGATGGGTACCGCATCGAGAAGCTGATCTTCGAGAGCCTGCCCGGCTTCCATGTAACCGCCCTGGTATACCTGCCGGACGGCCCGCCGATGCCGCGGCCCGCGGTCCTGGTCTCCTGCGGCCACTCATCCATCGGCAAGGCGTACACCGGCTACCAGCAGATCAGCGCCAGGCTGGCCAAAAGGGGCTACGTGGTCCTCTGCTGGGACCCGGTGGGCCAGGGAGAGCGCAGCCAGTTCTGGGACAGCAAAAAAAATGACAGCCGCTACAACCGGGTCTGCGGCGAGCACGCCATCCTGGGCAACCTGGCCTACCTGGCCGGGACCAGCCTGGCCCGCTGGGAAATCTGGGACGGTATGCGGGCGCTGGACTACCTGCTCACCCGGCCCGAGGTGGACAGAACCAGGATCTCGATTACCGGGACCAGCGGGGGAGGCTTCCAGTCGTCCCACATCGCAGCCCTGGACCAGGGGATCATCGCGGCCGCGCCCTCCTGTTACATCTGCTCCATGCCCATGCGCATGGCGAACCGCATCTTCGCCGACCCGGACAGCGACCCCGAGCAGGACCTCTACCGCATGATCTCCGCGGGCGTCGACCACTCCGGCCTGCTGCTGCTGATCTACCCCAGGCCGCTGATAGTCTGCGCCGCAGTGGAAGACTTCTTCCCCATCGAGGGCACCCGCAAGACTTTCCGGGAAATCGAGGAGGTCTACTGCAGGTTCGGCCGGCCGGAAAAGATCGCCCTGACCGAGGGCTACCACCGGCACAGTTTCTCCAGCCAGAACCAGGAAAACGCCTTCGCCTTTTTGGACCGCTTCAACCGGATGCCGGTCCGGCACACCCTGGACTCGACCAGGGTGCTCGAAGAGAAAGAACTGTGGTGCACCGCATCCGGCCAGGCGCGCCTGGATTTCAGGGACGGCAAGTCGCTGATGGAGCTGATCAGGGAATACTACCTGGAGCGCAAAGAAAATGTCTCCCTCAGCCTGGCAGAGACCTACCGCGGAGACCTCTACCCGGGGATCGACTCCTGGCCGGTGGAAGCCTGGCAGGAGATACCCCCGGAGCTCTGCATCGCCTGGGAGGCTGCGGGGAGCAGCGAGGCGGAAGGCGTGGCGATCGACCGCTACCTGCTGCATCACAGCCGCATGCTGGCGGTCCCGGTGCTGCACTTCCACCGCAAGGCCGCCCCTGCGGGAAAAATCCTGCTGTGGTTCGGCTCCAACGGCAAAGCCGCCGCCGGGGACTGGCCGGAAATCAGGAAGTACCTGGACCAGGGCTTCCAGGTGGTCTCTTTCGATTTCCGCGCCCTGGGCGAGAACCGCATGCAGTACAAGGTCTACTCTATCGATGACCCCAGGCTGGCCGAGGTGGACCTCGAGAAGCAGTACGCCAGCCCGCTCTCCGGGGTGCTGGCCAACTATGTCTACAACTCGCTGCTCACCGGCAGGCCCTACTTCCTGCAGATGATCGAGGACGCCGAGATAGTCTCGCGCTTCGTGCGCGAAAAGCTGGGCGGCGGAACGCTCCAGGTAACCGCCGGCGGCGAGGCCTATACCCTGGCGGCCGCAGTGGCGGAAGTCCTCCCCGGGGTCGGCCTGCTGGACCGGCCGGGCGGGGAAACCATCCGCTGGTCGGGCCTGGTGGACCGGATGAGCGAGACCTGGCCAATCCAGTACCTGCTCCCCTATGGAGCGTACATACACTGAGCCGGGATCGAGACCGTGCGGGCCGTAAACCTGTAAACCTTGTGGAGGCGAGATGACCAGCAGGCGCAACTTTTTCAAGGCAGGCGGCGCTGCGGCGGCGCTGGCCGGGCTTGGGCACGGGAGCGCCCGGGCGGACGTTCCCATACACCTCTGGTCCGGCTATGATTTCGGCCCGCGGCCGGCCGCGGCGGACCGGCTGAACCAGGGACCTTTCGGCATCGAGCAGGATGAGGGCTGGCGCAACCTGGACAGCACCTCGCCCTCGCAAGAGCCGGTGAAGAACTTCGGCCTGGGCCTGGTCGGCTATACCTGGGAGGAGGGCGGACCCTCCCTGGCCGCGCGCCGGGGAGAGCAGACCCTGGAAGACCACGTGGAAAAGCTCGCCGGCCTGCCTTTCATGGATGTCCTCTACATCCGCTGCGACTGGCGGGACGTGCAGAAACAGCCCGGCCGCCTGGACCTTCACCCCATCTGGAAGCTCACTTTCGACGCCGCCAGGACCTACGGCCTGAGGGTCGGCTTCCGGGTGCAGCTCTCCAGCCCCAATATCCAGCCGAAACTCCTGTCCATGCCAGATTTCCTGCGCGACAAGGTGCCGGTGGTGAACATCGGCAGGTCCGGGAACAGGAGGGGGGACTTCGATTTCTACGAGCCGAGCTACGACCACCCCGAGTTCATCAAGGCTTTCCGCGAGCTGAACGAGCTGCTGGCTGCCGAGCTCGACAGCGACCCCCTGGTCGAGTTCATGGACCTGATGATGTACGGCTTCTGGGGCGAGGGGCACACCGGCGACCTGCCGAACCCTTTCCCGGATTACCTGACCGCGGAAAAAACCATGGTGGACATGGCCCGCTTCCAGTTCGAGACCTGGAAGAAAGTGCCCCTGGCGGTGAACACCCAGCCGGACATCAGCAGGACCGGCAACCGCGAGGTGCTGGACCAGGCTGTGCGCGCCGGCTGCTGGCTGCGCTCGGACAGCATCGTTTTCATCGAGGAGTCGATCCAGGTCGAGCGCCTGGCCAACCGCCCCCCCTGGCTGGCCGTGGTCTGCGAGCAGGGCGGCTTCCGCAGCTACGACGTGGAGGAGATCCCCCTGGATGAAGGCGGGGTCAACCTCAAAGAGAAATCCATGCTGCACGTGCTCGACCTGGGAGCCAACTACTGGTCTCTCTGGACCGAGGGCGGAAACCTGGCCAGCTACAACGAGCGCTACCCGGAGGGTTTCGCCGCCCTGCAGCGCCGCATGGGCTACCGCGTGCGGCCCTCCTGGATCTGGCAGCGCAAGCGCTACGGCACCAGCGAGGTGATCGTGGCCTTCGCCAATGACGGGGTGGCGGGCGTGCCCGGCATCCTGAGGGTGTACCTGGAGAGCCCGGAAGGCTCGGTGAGGGTGGGCGGCAGCCTGGATGCAGGCCATCCCTACGGCGGCAGGATCCGCCAGGCCTCGTTCATCCTGCCTAAGGGCATGGAGGGCAGGGAGCTGCGCCTGCGCGCGCAGCTGGAGACCAAAGGGGTGCGGCGCCCGGTGCGCTGGGCCTGCGCCCAGCCGCTGAACCCGGACGGCTCCTACAGCATCCGGCTTAAGACTTTCGAGGAAAGGGGCTGGCGCAAGGGGATCTAGGCTTTAAATCCCCCCTGGCCCCCCCTTTCGTAAAGCGACTGTGTTAGGAGTCAAGCAAAACTTTGTTTAAAAGGGGTTTGATTTTTCAGCATTGCATTAAGAATAAC
>JAFGTO010000225.1 GCA_016934095.1 Candidatus Glassiibacteriota bacterium | reverse complement strand
TCGTAGGGGCAGACCCCTGTGTCTGCCCGCTTTTTAAGAAATTATAATGTTCAATGGGCGCACACAGGGGTGCGCCCCTACAAAAAAACGTACAGATTCCATTTTCATGAATAATCAGGATTAGAAAAGGTGTTCTCCTTTCCCCTGCAATTTGTTTTAAACAAAAAAACTTTTAACAATTGCTCTAACCTTTCCGGGCGCCCCTCAGGTTACTGTCGTTGACATCACGCGAGAATCGCCGTAATATATATGGCTTTGAAGTCAGGACAATATTATAATCCTGTTGGAAAACGCTCAGGGGCCTCCAGGGGCTCGCTCCCCGGCCCGGGTGTCTTCCTCCGGCGGGACCAATTCAGTTATCCCAGGAGCGTCTTACTATGGCGGGCAATAACAACGAATCGGTGATGGAAAAGCTGGTCAGCCTCTGCAAGAGGCGCGGGTTTCTCTTCCAGAGCAGTGAAATCTACGGTGGCCTCAACTCGTGCTGGGACTACGGCCCGCTGGGAGTGGAGCTGAAGAACAATATCAAGAGTTTCTGGTGGCGGCGGATGACCCTGGAGCGGGAGGATGTCGAGGGACTGGATGCCAGCATCCTGATGCACCCCAAGGTCTGGGAGGCCAGCGGGCATGTCTCCGAGTTCACCGACCCGCTGGTCGACTGCAAGAGCTGCAAGCAGCGTTTCCGTGCCGATGAGATCGACGGCCCCGCCTGCCCGGCCTGCGGAAAGGAGACCCTGACCAAGGCCCGCCGCTTCAACCTGATGTTCAAGACCCACATGGGGCCGGTGGAGGACGAGGCCTCGCTGGTTTTCCTGCGGCCGGAGACCGCCCAGGGGATCTATGTCAATTTCGCCAACGTGCAGACCGCCATGCGCCGCAAGGTCCCTTTCGGCATCGCCCAGATCGGCAAGGCTTTCCGCAACGAGATCACCCCGGGCAACTTCATTTTCCGCACCCGAGAGTTCGAGCAGATGGAGATGCAGTTCTTTGTCAAGCCGGGGACAGATGACGAATGGTTCGGGAAGTGGAAAGAGGAGCGCATGCAGTTCTACCTCGACCTGGGGCTTGCCGGAGACAAGCTGCGCTTCCACGAGCACGGCCCCAAGGAGCTGGCCCACTACGCCCGCGCCGCTTTCGACATCGAGTACCGCTTCCCTTTCGGCTGGCAGGAGCTCGAGGGCATCCACAACCGCACCGATTTCGACCTGGTCCGCCACAACGAATACTCCGGCAAGACCAACCTGAGCTATTTCGACGAGCAGACCGGGGAGCGTTTCGTGCCCTACGTGATCGAGACCTCCGCCGGCTGCGACCGGACACTGCTGACCTGCCTGGTGGACGCTTACGATGAAGAAGAAGAGCGCGTGGTGCTGCGCCTGTCTCCCAGGATAGCGCCGGTCAAGGCCGGAGTGTTCCCCCTGGTCAAGAAAGAGGGCATGGTGGCTGCGGCCCGGGACATCTACGAGCGGCTCAAGAAGCGTTTCAAGGTCTTCTACGACCACGGGGGATCGATCGGCCGCCGCTACCGCCGCCAGGATGAAGCCGGCACGCCGCTGGGGATCACCACCGACGGGCAGACCCTCGAGGACAACACTGTTACCGTGCGCGAGCGCGATTCCATGGAGCAGCACAGGGTGAAGCTAGACGAGGTGTGCGACTGGGTCGGCCGCTACCTTGAAGGTTAGACCGCCGCCGGCTCCGCGCTGCAAAACAGCCCCCTCTCCGATGGAGGCAAACCATGCTGAGGCTCTTATTTTTCATCTCGCTCGTGCCCGCCCTGCTGGGCGCGAGGGCCTCTTACGCCCGGGAACCCGGGATCGAGACGCCTGATGCGCTGATGCTGCGCTTCCCGGACGTGAGCGCGGACAAGATAGTATTTGCCTACGCCGGCGACCTCTGGATAGTCGACAAGCAGGGGGGGATCGCCCGCAGGCTCAGCTCGCCGCCGGGCCAGGAGATTTTCCCCAAGTTCTCCCCGGACGGCGGCCGGATCGCATTCAGCGGCAACTATGACGGCAACATCGATGTCTACGTGATGCCGGCCGTGGGCGGCCCCCCGCTACGCCTGACCCACCACCCTGCAAAGGATTTGGTTGTCGAGTGGTACCCGGACGGCGGGAACATCCTTTACCGCTCGGACATGCAAAACCCGATGTTCTATTACCGCCGCTTCTTCCGTCAGCCGGCGGCCGGCGGCATGCCGGAGACTCTGCCCCTGGCTTATGGAGAGCTGGCCGGTTTCAGCCCGGACGGGAGCCGGATGGCATTCCAGTTCCTCTCGCGCGAGTTCAGCACCTGGAAGCGCTACCGCGGCGGCACGGCCAGCGACCTCTGGATCTACAATTTCGCCGACTCATCTTCCGAGAAGATCACGGACTTCGCAGGTGCCGACGCCTTGCCGATGTGGCACGGCGGCACGATCTACTTCCTCTCCGACCGGGACGAGCGCAAGAAGCTCAACATCTGGGCCATGGATGTCGCCTCCAGGGATGTCCGCCAGGTGACCCGGTTCACCGAGTACGATGTCAAGTGGCCCAGCCTGGGGCCCGGTGAGATAGTCTTCGAGAACGGCGGAAAGCTCTACCTGCTCGAGCTGGCAGGCGAAACCACGCGGCCGGTCCCGGTCCAGGTGCCCGCCGACCTGCCCCGCGTCCGGCCGCAGCTCAAGGACGCCTCGAAAAATATCGAGAGCTGCGACATCTCCCCAACCGGCAAACGTGCGGTCTTCGGGGCGCGCGGCGAGGTTTTCACCGTGCCCGCCGAGCACGGCTCCATCCGCAACCTGACCGGCAGCCCCGGGGCGGCCGAGCGCTACCCGGTCTGGTCGCCGGACGGTAAACAGATCGCCTATTTCAGCGACAAGGACGGCGAGTACGAGCTGTATCTCCGCCAGGCGGACGGCAAAGGCGCCGAAAGGCGGGCCACCCGCGGCGGCACTACTTTCCGCTACGGCCCGGCCTGGTCGCCCAGCTCGCAGCTCATCGCCTTCCGCGACAACACCGGCGGCCTGTTCGTGGCGGAGACTGCCTCGGGCCGGATCACGCCTGTAGACAACTGGGACCCCCTGCCCTATGACGAGCGCCCGCGGACCGAGTCGGTCTCCTGGTCGGCGGACAGCCGCTGGCTGGCTTATGCCAAGAGGATGCCGAACCACAACTGCGGTATTTTCGTCTATAATGTCCAGACAAAAAAGTCTTTCCAGGTAACCGGCGATTTCTACGACGACCTGACTCCGGTGTTCGACCCCGGCGGCGACTACCTGTTTTTCTACTCCTCGCGCAGCCTGGAGCCGGTCCACGACGACAGGGACGTGACCTGGGTCTACCCCAACTCCACGGAGATCTTCTCAGTGGCCCTGCGCCGGGACATGGAGTCCTGCCTGGCCCCGCGCAGCGACGAGGAGAAGCCTTCCGCGGATGAAAAACCCGCGGACCGGGATGAAGAGGAAGACTCCTCCGGGCAGGGGGAACAGCCGGAGCCGGTGGAGATAGACTTCCAGGGGATCGAGAGCCGGGTGGAGACGCTGCCTGTGGCCGCCGGCAATTTCGGCCCCCTGTTCGCAGCCGCAGGCAAGCTGGTATTCCTCAGGCTGCCGGCCGCTGGAGCCGCGGAGGACGATGAGCCGGCTGGCGAGCTGCAGTACTACGACCTGGAAGAGCGAGAAGAAAAAACGGTCATCAGCGGGATCGACAGCTACCGCCTCAGTGCCGACGGTGGAAAAGTGCTCTACAAGAGCGGTTCGACCTACGGTATCACGGACCTGGCCGAGGGGAAAAACATCGGCGACGGTAAAATCCCCACCGGCGGGATGAAAGCCTGGATCGACCCGCCCCAGGAATGGAAACAGATCTTTGTCGAGGCCTGGCGGCTGATGCGCCAGTACTTCTACGATCCGGGGATGCACGGGGTCGACTGGCGAGCGGTGCGCGCCCGCTACGAGAGGCTCCTGCCTTTCGTGGCCGACCGCGCGGACCTCAACTACGTAATCGGCGAGATGATCGCGGAGCTGAATGTCTCGCATGCCTACATCGGCGGCGGCGACCTCGAGCAGCCGGAGACAGTCAAGGTGGGGCTGCTGGGATGCGACTTCCAGCTCGACCCGGCCACGGGCCTCTACCGCATAAAGAAAATCTGCCGGCCCGCTCCCTGGGATGCGCCTGACGCACGCTCGCCGCTCTTACGGCCGGGGGTGCAGGTGTCCGAAGGCGAGTACCTGCTGGCGGTCAACGGTATCACCCCGGAAAGCTCGAAAGACCCCTGGGCCGCTTTCCAGGGCCTGGACGGCGAGGTGGTGGCCCTGACTGTCAACTCCCGGCCATCCCCGGAGGGGGCGCGCGAAGTGATTGTCGAGCCGCTGGACAGCGAGAGCCGCCTGCGCTACCTGGAATGGGTCGAGAACAACCGGCGCCGGGTCGAGCAAGCCACCGGCGGCCGGGCCGGCTACATCTACGTGCCGGACACCGGGATCAACGGGCAGAACGAGCTGGTGCGCCAGCTCCTGCCGCAGTGCAACAGGGACGCCCTGGTTATCGATGAGCGCTTCAACGGCGGCGGTTATATCCCGGACCGGATGATCGAGCTGCTCAACCGCCCGGTGCTCAACTACTGGGCGCGGCGCTACCACCCGGGATGGTCCACTCCCTTTGTCAGCCACGCCGGGCCCAAGGTGATGCTGATCAACCAGTGGTCCGGCTCGGGAGGCGACTGTTTCCCCTACTACTTCCGCAACTCCGGGCTCGGCCCGCTGATAGGCATGAGGACCTGGGGCGGGCTGATCGGGATCAGCGGCAACCCGGCCCTGATCGACGGCGGGTGGTTCACCGTGCCGACTTTCAGTTTCTACGATACCGAGGGCCGCTGGGACATCGAAAACCACGGGGTGGACCCGGATTTCGAGGTCGAGAACCCGCCCCGGGAGCTGGCGGCCGGGACAGACCGCCAGCTTGATAAGGCGGTCGAGATCATCCTCGAGATGCTCGAGAAGTCCCCCCCGCTGAGGCCTGCCCGCCCGGCGAACCCGGACCGCTCGGACGGCACTACCAGGTAGCCATGGGTGAGATGATCAAACTGCTGGACCTGGGGCCGGAAGCCCTGAAAGCCGAGCTGTCCCAAAGCCTGGCCCAATGGGAGGAAAAGCCCTTCCGAGCCCGGCAGGTAATACGCCAGGTCTACCAGCGCTGCAAGCTAGATTTCCAGGACATGACCGACCTGCCGGCCGCGCTCCGCTCGAACCTGGCCGGGACCTACCTACTGCAGCTATTGACCCCGCTCGAGCGCGCTGTCTCGGCCGATGGAACCGTAAAAACACTGTGGGAGCTCGGGGACAGTGCCAGGGTGGAAAGCGTGGCTATCCCCATGGAAGCCGGCCGTCGTACTTTCTGCCTCTCCACCCAGACCGGCTGCGGCCTGGGCTGCTCGTTCTGCGCCACCGGCAAGCTGGGCGCGGGCCGCAACCTCTCTGCCGGCGAGATCATCTGCCAGGCCCTGGCCGGGATCGCCGAAACCTCCCTAAGCTCCGGCCCGCGTGTCGACGGCAGCGAGCGTACCTCCTCGCCCAACCTGGTGTTCATGGGCATGGGCGAGCCCCTGCTCAACTACGACAACCTGAAAACCGCCCTCGAAGTCCTCAACCATCCCGAGCTGGCCCAGGTCGGGTCGCGCCGGATCACGGTCTCCACGGTCGGCCTGCCCGAGCAAATCGTGCGTTTCTGCCGGGATTTCCCCCAGATGAAACTGGCCGTCAGCCTCCATGCCGCCACCGAGAGCCTGCGCAGGACCCTGATGCCGGTCGCCGGGAAAGTGAGCCTCTCCGACCTGGTGGAAGCCTGCCGGGAGGCGAACCTGATCACCGGCAAAAGGATAACTTTCGAGTACCTGGTGATCCCCGGGGTCAACGACCGGCAGGAGGACATCCAGGCGCTGGCACGGCTGTGCGGGCTGGTACCCAGCAAGATCAACCTGATCGGACTGAACCCGGCGGAAGGGGTGCCGTTCCGGCCCCCCCGCGCCGCTGAGCTGGCCCGCTTCCGCGACCGGCTCAGCTCGGCCTGCAGCATGGCGGTCACCCTGCGCCGCTCGCACGGTGCGGACATAGCCGGAGCCTGCGGGCAGCTTGCCGCCGGGCAGGCACCGCGACGACGCTGAGAGAGCCGGCTGGCGCGGGGCGCCCGGACTCATACCAATTTGACAACAGAGGTATGAAAATTTATAGACTTTTTCCGGGGGAGGGTGGAAACACTCCTATACTATACGTGCCGTAAAATTGGTATCAGGCATCTTCTCCGGCAGGGACCAGCCCGAGCCTTTCCAGGAAAGCCTGCAAGGCTACGGCGAAAAATACCAGCTCGAACGGCTGCACGGCCATGGAGAAACGAGCGTTGGCCTGCAGGAATCCCAGGGTCAGCAGTACGTAGATGACCGGCGCGAGCAGGATCATCACGGAGTATTTCCTTTTCAGCGCCACAGCTACGCCCGCCAGCATCGAGAGGAAGACAGCCAGGGTGCAGAGGAAAGCCACGGCGTAGATCAGCCCGCTGGCCGGAAACTGGTGTGCGGTGAACGGGTCCCGGCTCCCCCTGACCACGAACAGGCGGTAAGCCTGCACGAGACGGGACTTCAGGTATTCCAGGGGCTGCCTGCGGATGTTGTCCAGGGCCAGGGCGACCTTCCTGCTCTGCTCCTGCGGCTCCGAGCGATAGAAGACTGCGTTTACCCGCTGTGAGAGGACCAGTTCCGGGAAGCCTGCGGGCAGCCTCGCGGCGCCCGGCGCCGGCACACCCTGCTGACTGCGCTGCCTCCGGATCCGGGTAAACGCGCGCCTGGAATGCAGCAGCCGGGTGGCCTCGCAGTCCAGCTCCCCAGGGTCAGCCGGTCCTGGCCGGAAAGAGATGTCGGTTATTCTGCCGCTGAAACTGTGGGGCACCAGCATCCGGGACCCGTCGGCAAAGACCGCCACGGTCGAGTCCGCCCGGTCGCTGATCTCCACTGTCCCGGGCACGGACTTCCTTTCCGGCGGAGACCCGCCCCTGCCATTGCTCAGCAGTCCCACCGCCAGCCGGAAATCGGCCTCGCCCACCTCCCCATCGCCGTCAAAATCCAGCCGGTCTGCGAACGGCAGCCCGCACGACAGGGAAACGTGCCTCAGCATCCTGGACAGGTCGAAAATGTCCAGGTAATCCCCGCAGATGTCCGCATCCCCCAGGTGGTCTTTATTGATGAAGAAGATCAGCGGGTCAGCGGGCCCCTCGCGAGGATAAAACCTTACCACCTCGCGGCCCGAGTCGCTGAAAAACCTGTTTTCGAAGTAGTAATACACCACGGCCGGCGCTTGCTGGACCGGTATCAGGTAGGTCGAGCGGCTGCCTTCTTTCTCCGCCGGGCACAGGCTCGCCCCGGCCGCATCCCGGTCGGTCCGGTAGACCAGTCTGGTCAGGCCCCCGGGCTGTTTCCCCGGACTTTTATCCTCCACTTCGACCACCAGCGGCCTATGGTCGTAGATCGTATAATCGAATACCGGGTTGAGGAAAAGAAACCTCGGGTTCCCGACCCAGTTATCGATGTAAGGCCCTACCTGCAGGCTGCCGAACCAGAAGACGAAAGCCCCGTGGGTGGGGGTCGGCTGGAAAAGGCCCGAGACCCTGTAGTTTCTTACGACCCAAGGAAGGGTAAAGAGAAGGAAAGCCACCAGGTAAACCAGAACCCGCTTGACCCTGCCTTTTTGCCGGCGGCGGGCCGCCGTGTAGATCACGGCCATGAAAATGGGGAACAGGATCAGGTTGGGGCGAAACTGGCAGGCCATAGCCAGTGCGATACCGCCCAGGGCGAAAAACCTCAGGCGGCCGCTCTTGTCTCCAGCTGAAAAACACAGCACTCCGGCCACGAAAAACACCGTGCTCAGAGTGTCCGCCGACTGGGTGGAGGCATACACCGTGCTCAGGGAAAAAACGCCGGCGAGAACCGCGCTCAGCCCTGCAGCCAGGCGGCCGAGCTCGCGGCGGACCAGCCGGTAGATCATGACTGGCACCAGGGCGTTGAGCAGGGCCTGGGCCACCAGGGGCACGGCCGGCTGGTCTCCGCAAAGCCTGTAAAACATCCCCAGAAAAAGCGGGTACCCCCAGGTCCGGAACATCGTGGGATAGCCCTCTCCGCGGGCCAGGCCAAGCCCGAGCCCGTAGTAACCGTCAAACCCCTTCCAGCCGAAAGGCAGCGGCGACCAGACGAAGATGAAAAAAAGCCCGGTCGCCGCGGACACCATTGCGGCAGCCCAGGCTGTTTTCGGACTTGACAGGAGTTCTTTCAGGCCTTGTCCGGCAGAATCCCTGGCAGTCACAGGAAATCTCTCCGATGGATAAGTTTTGGAGGATCAGACCCTGTCCCGAAAAAAAAGTCCGCCAAACGTGTTGACGGACTTTTCACGCAATCCTGTCGTCCGGCTCGAACCGGGGACTCCCCGCAGCAAGACACGGTGGATGCGCCCGCCGGCCGGCTCAAGCCCCGGCGGAAATCCTCCCGGTTCTCAGCGCCTTTATTGCGCCGGCTCGAATACCGCCGCCAACCCGCCGCCTGGAGCCAGGACCACGGCCAGGCTTTCGCCGGCCGAGACCTGGGATTCCGAAACGTCGACATCCTGCGGGTCTTTCTCGGCCTTTTTCCCATCCGCCCAGATACTGACTTTCCAGGAGCCGCCGCCCAGAAAGTCCAGGGGGACTGACAACTCCCGCGCGGTCCAGTCGGTCATCGCTCCCAGGTACCAGGAATTGCCTTTCTTGCGGGCCAGCACAATGTAATCGCCGACCTCGCCCGCGATGAAACGGGTCTCATCCCAGACCGTGGGTACCCTGCTGAGGAATTTCAGCCCCTTCTGCTTGCGGTAGTTGACCGGGGAGTCGGCCAGCACTGTCAGGGGGCTCTCATAGACCACGAACATGGCGAGCTGGTGGCAGCGGGTGCCCAGGCTGTGCACATCCACGGTATCGGGCCGGAAAGCGGCATCCGTGGAGTTGAGGAAAGCGCCGGGAGTGTAATCCATCGGCCCCAGGAGCATGCGGGTGTAGGGGATGGTCACGTCATGATCGGGATTCGCATCCTTGCTCCACCTGCAGTACTCCAGGCCCAGCACTCCCTCGCGGGTAATCAGGTTGGGCCAGGTCCGGCGGATGCCAGTGGGTTTGTACGCCCCGTGGAAGTCGACCACCAGCTTGTTCTCCGCAGCCAGGGCGAGCACATCGTGGTAAAAATTGACCATTTCCTGGTCGTCGCGGTCCATGTAATCGACTTTGACCCCGGCTATGCCCCATTGTCTGTAAAGCGGGAAAGCCTTGTCCATCTGTTTCTTGACATTTTCCCAGTTGAGCCACAGCAGGACATTCACCCCCAGGGAATCGGCGTAACTGACCAGCCCCTCGACATCCATTTCCGGGATAGGCACGGTAATGTCAGCCGCGGGGTCTTTGTGGTCTCCGTACCAGCCGGCGTCGATCAGGCAGTACTCCAGGCCGGCTTCGGCCGCAAAACCAATGTAGAACTTGTAGGTATCGGTATTGACCCCCCCGATCACCGGCTTGTTCCTTTTCCTGTCGATCAGTCTGCCGTTCCACCATTCCCAGGCGGCCTTGCCGGGCTTGATCCAGGAGATGTCATCGATCCGGCTCGGCTCGTTGAGGCAAAGTATCAAGGGCGACTCGATCAGCTTGCCGGGCGAGTCGGCGATCATGATCACCCGCCAGGGAGTGGTTAACGGGACTTCCCCTATGACCTTGACATCCTTTTCACCCGGCACCGGCGCCAGCGCGGAGCTCAGGTCAAGATCGAAATCGCGGTGAGAGCTCAGGTAACAGGCCGCGTAGTTGTCGAGGGCCGCCTCAGTGATACAGACCGCAGGCCCGCCCTCGGGCACCACCAGCAGCGGCAAGGCCAATATCATTTCCCCGGCGACCTCGGAAAGCTTGATTTTGAAGAACGGGGACTCGTAGTTATGCTGGAAGCGGGGCGGGATCAGGCAATAGATATCGTGGTCCTGCTCGAAATAAAAGCCGGTCATTTCATTGGTTATTACGTACTCTTTCAGGAAACCCAGGTGGGCCGCTGAAGGAAACTTGATATCCGGCTGCTGTTCGGGGACATGGTAGCGCAGGGCCACACCCTCGTTGTAAACCCGGAAGATCAGGTCGATATCCTTGGCCGGGATGGTCTTTTCACGCAGGCTGACCGTAAGCTGATTGCATTCGGCCCTGACTTTCGCCTGCTTGCTCAGCGGGGTCTCGAACTCATCCACCATCGAGGTGTCGTGCATCGCGGTAATCACCACGTCGCCGGTCAAAGGACCGGCTTCACCGAAATTGAGCCCCAGCGGCGAATCCCTGAGCAGCTTTTTTCCATCGACAGACACGTTGTAGTACATGTTCTTGCCCGGCGAGTACGGCGGCTCCAGCTCCTTGAGCTCGAAGTTCAGCACTATGCGACCGTCCGGGCTTTTTACGGTAAGCAGGCCCTCCTCGTAATACTTACCGCAGGACACTGCCAGCAGAGAGACAATCACCAGGATAACCGAGGCGGCGGCCAACCTCTTAAACATTAAAACCCCCTATGCCGTGTTTAATGGAAAAATCATTCAATTGACGGATTGTCAGACCATGGCCCGGTCAAGCCGGGGAACGACCCTCCCCTTCCGGGCCTCCAGATTAACTGATCAGCGTGCAGGTTCGAAAAAAAAGACAGCAACCGGTTATGCAACAGCGTTCCGGGGGGAAGAACCCTCCCAGAACACTATCAGCGGCGAATTTTATAAAAGGAATCCAGTTAGAATTATATAACCTAGATCGCTTGGAAAAGCAATATTTAAGTATCGACCGGCTTAATTCGCAGCTAAGGTTTTTCCCCGGAAACCCGCCCTCGCCCAGGCCCGGCACGCTGTGTCCCCGACTGCAGTGGCAGCCTCTCGCTCCGGCCGGGCTTTCAGCGCAGTCCCCTGACTTTGAGCCGGACCTGATAGACATTCGGCCTGGCGGTAATGAACAGGGTCCGCATCCCGTCCCCGCCGAAACAGCAGTTGGTGGGCACCTCGGGTGTAAGCACCTTGCCCAGCAGCTTCCCGTCCGGCGAGAACACCTGCACCCCATCCCCTGCCGAGGTATACAGCCGGCCCGAGCTGTCCACGCACATACCATCCGGCCCGCCGGGGCTGATCACCGCAAAGACGCCGGTCTCGGAGAGGCTGTCGCCCTCGACCCGAAAGCGCCGGATCTGGTGGGGCCTGCCGCTGTCTGCCACGTAAAGGACCTTCTTGTCCGGTGAAAAGACAATACCGTTCGGCCGGTCGAAATCATCGACCATGGCCCTGGGCTCTTTTTGCCCCGGCGGCAGGTAGAAAACGAAGTTTGCCGGCTGACGCTGCTCTCCGGCTTTGATACCATAAGGCGGGTCGGTGAACCAGATACCGCTGTCGGCCCCGACCGCTGCATCGTTGGGGCTGTTCAGGGGCAGGCCCCGGTAGCTGTCGCAGAGGGTGGCCGCCGGTCCGGGGCCGCTGCTCACCCCGACCCGCCGGTTGCCGTGCTCGCAGCTTACCAGCCGGCCCGAGGCATCCAGCACCAGCCCGTTGGAGTTCCCGCTGGGGCTGCGCCAGACAGAGAGGGTATCGCCCGGCCGGAAGCGGTAGATGATATCAGCCGGGATGTCGCTGAAAAGGAGGTAACCCGGCTTGCCTGCGGCGGAATCGATCCAGACCGGGCCCTCGGTGAACTGCAGGCCCGCAGCGATAGTTTCCACCCGTGCATCCTGTCCGGCGACTTCTGCGAACTCGGGGCTGACAAACTCCAGGCCCTGGGCGGCCAGCTGCGCAAAACCCAGCAGCAGCGCCGGCAGGCAGGCTGGGACCGGATTTCTCATGGGGAGTCTCCTTTTCAGTGAATGTAAGAGGACTGTTCTAAAGCAAGCTTGAATACCGGTTTTACATCATAGATATGAGAAACCGGTTCTTTCAGGACCAGGAAATAAAACAAATCCCCCTTGTTTCCCCCCTTTTTCCAGGGGGGAACTTTCTTTCTCTGTCCAATCGCCTAAGGCTTTGCATGGCAACATTTTAATCTCCCCTTTCGCAAAGGGGTCGGTGGGGATTTCAAGAAACACGCTTAAGTCAGAGTTTTAATCCTCTATGAATGATAGAAAATGTGTAAAACCCGGCAGAGCGCCGCCGGTATCGAGTTGCCCGGATTATTTTTTCCGGTGGGTTTCGAGCCAGGCGACAGCCGCTTCGGGGATCCCCTCATGGGCCCCGTCGAAAATGGTGACCCGCGCCGGGCCGGCACTGCGCCGGAAAAGGACCTTTTTCGGTCCGTAGGAGGGGTCATCCACGGCCTCGCCTCTCAGCGAGGCGGGGACCTGCGCCGTTGTTACGAAATAATGGATCTGCCCTGGACTCAAGGCTTTTTCCGGCATGCCGTTGGCCTCGGCCAGGACATTGAAAGCCAGCAGGGTCTGGCTCACCGGCACCGACCCCTCGTGGCCGTCCCGGATGCCTGCACAGATCTCCAGCGGCAGTCCGGCCGCCTGGTGCAGCACGCTCAGGGGCGAGCGCAGCCTGTAACAGGCATCGACCTCCGGCCCGTCATCCACCGGCGCTCCTCCGCAGCTTGCCTCCATGTCTTTCATGTATTTCAGGTTGCCCCTCTCGTAGCATTCACCGTACCAGAGGGCCAAGTGGCTGATCGGGACCCAGGCCGAGGCGGCGGCCCAGATTTCCGGGTGGCGGGCGGCGGTAAGCAGGGTCATGTGCCCGCCGCCGCTGGTGCCTGTCAGGTAGATACGGGCCTCATCCACGCTCGTGCGGGCCCTGGCATAGGCCACGGCATCCAGGATGTCCGCGGTGGCCGCCGGGCTGCCCGCAGCCGCCGGGCCGTGGTTGGGGCCACGGAAATCGGGATGCACGAAGACCCAGCCCCGCTGCTCGGCCAGCCTGTAGTAGGGTAGGCTCTCCTGCTGGAGGTAGTCGCCGCTCCAGGTGTGCAGGACCACCAGCAGCGGCGCAGGTCCCCGGCCGGGAGGCGGAGCACTGAAAAGGGCCGGCTGAGCCGTGCTGTCGTA
>JAFGTO010000224.1 GCA_016934095.1 Candidatus Glassiibacteriota bacterium | reverse complement strand
TGGCTGCAGGCTTGTGCCTGTCGGCACCGGGGCTGCGGGCGGCAGGCAACGGGAAAATCACTATCGCCCGGGTAATTTACGAAGGCGGAGGAGACTGGTATTCGAACCCTTCCTCTCTGCCGAACCTGCTGGAGGCGATCCGCCGCTATACCGGGCTGCCGGTGGATAACCAGGAAGTGCAGGTCAGCCTCAAGAGCCCGGACTTATTCAATTATCCGTACCTTTACCTAAACGGCCACGGCAATATCAAGCTCGACGACCAGGAAGTGAAGGCCCTGCGCAGGTACCTGGATGCCGGAGGGTTCCTGCATGCCGATGACAACTACGGCATGGACCAAAGCTTCCGCCGCGAGATGAAAAAAGTCTTTCCGGAGGCAGAGCTGGTGGAGATGCCTTTTGATTTCCCGATCTATCACAGTGTTTTCGAGTTCCCCCGGGGACTGCCCAAGATCCACGAGCACGATGGAGGGCCGCCGCTGGGATTGGGTATTTTTTCCAAGGGCAGGCTGCTGGTCTTTTACAGCCTGAACACCGACCTGGGCGACGGCTGGGAAGACCCCGAGGTGCACCAGGACCCCGAGGAAACCAGGATGCAGGCCCTGAAGATGGGAGTCAATATCTTTGTCTTCGCCCTCACGGGCCGTTAACCTGAATCGTACACCGGTTCCCCCGAACCCTCCGGAGGCAGAAATATTTATTCGCCCTTAAGCTGGAAAAATATTCACCGGTTCGAGTGAGTACCTCGAGGCAACTTTGCCTTTAACAGGCTGTACAGGATTTAATGATTCTAGGGATTCATAAAATTGAGTTTAAGCACAATGGGGAAGAAGGAATTTATTTTCTGCTTTTGCAGTCGATCAAAAGCAGCAAAAATCTTCTCGGGGCCGCAACTCGCCCTGGTCCTTAGAGTAATATAAACATGGTGTATAAGTGCTTTCCACACGCTTAGTTGTTGCCCGCCTGCGCTCGCCTTTAAAGGCTCGCGAAGGCATGACCGCGATTTGATATTTCTACCTAAAACAGTGGCATACGAGTATGTTTAACGCTCTTTTGTTGCAGCTCAAACAGCGGCCCCTGTTTTCGCAGCCTGCGGCCTGCGCTCAGGTGGCTGCTGGGCAATCACAGGGCCGTTTTAAAGCATTTTTCAGCTAACATGATTAATATGGTTAGAAAGGACCAGCCTTTTGGCGGACAAGGCATACAGGGATAACGGTTCTGCACGGGTGCTGGGTGCGCTGCTTGAGGCCCGCAGGCGTATCTGGCGTCTGCTGATAGAGCAGACTGCGGTACGGGTGCTGATTGCCGGCCTGGTTGTCTGCCTGGCCCTCTACGCTGTAGAGATGAACTTTTACCTGCCTGCGTGGCTGCGGATCGCGGCGCTGCTGTTTTCCGGGCTGGTGCTGCTTCTGCTCGCCGCCGTCGGAGTGGCGACAACCGCGGCCAGATTCGCCGGCCTGGGTAAAGTAGCCAGGGCCTGTGATGAAAAATTCCCGGAGTTCAAGAACCGACTGGAATCCGCAGTAGAGCTGTGCCGGATGTCCGGGGCCGCCGAAAAAAACCCGCTCTATTCGGATGAGCTGCTCCGGGCGGCCGTGGCCCAGGCGGCATCCCTGGTGAGCGACAGGGGCTTTGTCCGTCGCATGGCGGACTTTGTCTGTGCCGGGCAGGGACGGAGGCTGCGCCTGGAAAGGCTCCTGGCTGCCGCGCTGGCTGCAGTGCTGGCAGCGACCGCCCTCTACGACCCGGCCGGGTTCTCCGGAATTTTCCATAAGTACGCCAACCCGCTGCTGATACTGGAGCAGGAGCGCAGCTTCCGGATCACGGTTCATCCGGGCAGTGTCGCTGTCCTGCGCGGAGATTCTCTGCAAGTCAGGGCCTCGGGCAGCATCCACCGGCCGCAGCCGATGCGGATCCATTTCAGGCAGGTTGGTAAAGCCTCCGAAAATATCGTCATGCAGACAGCCCCCGGCCGCCGCCTGGAATACACCTTTACTTTCCGCGGCCTGGAAAACGACCTGCAATACTGCATCCAGCAGGGCGACGCCTTTACGGACACTTTCGAAGTTACGGTTACCAGCAATCCCTTTGTCACCGAGCTCCGACTGCTCTACCTTTACCCGGCTTATACGGGCCTGCCGCCCTACGAGACCTCGCGGGACAGGGCGATCCAGGCGCTGAAAGGCTCCCGGGTGGTGCTTACCGGCAAATCAAGCAATGTCCTGCGCACCGGCCGGCTGGTGCTGAACGGCGACAGTCTGCGCAACATGACGCTCAGCGCCGGCAGGGCCTTTACTGATACTATCACCCTGGTGCGAGACGGCAGCTACCGGATAAGACTGGAGGACTGCTGGGGATTGACCAACAGCGATACCCTGGCGTATCCGGTTACAGTCATCCAGGATGAGTATCCCAGGATAGCGCTGCGCTTCCCTGAAGCAGAGGCGCAGCTCGATGAGAGTATGCAGCAGGGGCTTATTTTCGAGCTCTCCGACGATTTCGGGGTCTCGAAAGTGCGGCTGGTCTACCACAAGGAATCCGCCACCGGCACGGCCGCGGAAGAAAAATCGCGAAACGTGGCAGTCTATCGGTCCGTGCAGGCCTACCGAGTTGACCAGTACCTGTGGGACTTGAAAGAGCTGTCGCTGCTGCCGCAGGAATCGGTTCTCTACCGCCTGGAGGCCTTTGACAACGACAATGTCTCGGGCCCCAAGTCGACCTCTACCCAGGAGTTCCGCATCCGCTTCCCGTCGCTGCAAGAGATTTTCGAGCGGGAGCAGCAGAGTCAGGAAGAAATCACCCGGCAACTGGAAGAGCTCGAAGACCAGGGACGGCGGCTGCAAGATGAAATCACCCGGATCAGCGATGCTCTCAAGCGGGAGCAGCAGATGGACTGGGAACAGGGCCAGCAGCTTGACCAGGCCATCGCCGGCCAGCAGCAAGTGGCCCAACAGCTCGAGGAGCTCTCCGACCAGCTCGAAAGCAGCATCCGCCAGCTCGACCGTCAGGAGATGCTGTCCACCGAGGTGATCCGCAAACTCCAGCAGGTCCATGAACTGATGGACCAGGTCGCCACCGAGGAGCTAAAACGGCTGATGGAGCAGATCCAGGGTGCCATCGACAACCTGGACCAGAAAACTCTCAGCCAGGCCATGGAACAGTTCAATTTCTCCCAGGAAAAGTTCATGGAGAAACTGGACAAGACAATCTCGCTGCTCGAGAAGCTGAAGCTGGAACAGCAGATGGACTACCTGGTGAGCCTGAGCAGTGAGCTGGCGCAGCAGTCCGCGGCCTTGCTGGACAGCACCGCGGCCTGCCTGGGCGAGCCTTTGCCGTCCGCGCAGCCTGACTCTGCAGTGTCCTCAGCCGGCGTGCCGGCAGACAGCACCGGCCATCAGGCCGAACAGGGCGAGAAGCCCGGAGAGGAAAAACCCGCTTCCGAGCCGGCGGCTCAGGACACCGCCGCAGGCGCAGCCGGGCAGACAGTGCCCGGCACGGAAAAAGAGGCACTGTCCGAGCCCGAGGCCGATAAGCTGTCCGGGACGGCTGAGGAGCTCGGCGAGCAGACGGATGAGCTCTTCGAACACATCTCACGGACCTCGGAGCAAATGGAACAGGCCGGGGAAAAAACCCTGGCCGAAAAACTCGCCAGGGAATCCAGCCAGCCGGCGCAGGATCAGTTGGACCGGTTGTGGAACGAGGTGGGGAATAATTTCAAGGAAGGACAACTGCGAGAGGCCATGGCTCCCCAGAGGCGGGTGTCGGATGAAATGCGCGGGCTGCGCGATCGCTTGAAAGAATACAGTGAGCAGCTCAAGGAGAAATGGAAGCAGCAGGTGGCCCAGGCCATGGAGAGTGCTTTCGACGACTTAGCCTACCTTTCGGCCCGGCAGGAAGAAATCGCCCTGGAAGTAGCGGAAGAGCCGGACATCAATCACCCGGACGTCCTGCGGTATGCGGACCGTCAACTGGAAGTGTCCGAGGGGCTGGAATCGGTGTGGAAAGCCCTGCTCGAGGCTGCAAGCGACAACTTCTTTATCAGCAGCCGCCTGCTGGCCTATCTCCAGGTGTCGGTCGAGCGCAGCGGGAAAGCATTCGAGGTGCTGGGTGCCGAGAAAAGAAACAAACAGCCTGCCGCGGAGAGCACGAAAGGCACGCTGGCTTCCATAAATGCGGCACTGCTGACACTGCTCAATGACAGCCGGATGATGCAGCAGTCGGAAAGCGGCATGGGGTTCGACCAGATGCTGAACCAGCTCGAGCAGTTGGCGGAGCGACAGGAAAACCTGAACCAGCAAATGCAGGGGCTTTCCAGCATGACTACACCCGGCCAGGATGGAGACCCGCTAATGTCATCCAAGGGGGGAGAGTCTCCGTTTCCGGGCGACCTGATGAACCTGATCCGCCGGATGGCCGCAGAGCAGAAAGCCATCCGCGACCAGATGGCCGAGCTGGCTGAAAAGATGTCCGGCCGCAAGGATTTGCCGGGCTCCAGCCTGGAGGGTATGGTCAAGGAAGCGGATGAGGTTGTCGAGGACCTGCTCAAGCGCGGGGTGAGCCGGGAAACCCTGAACCGCCAGAGGAGAATCCTCGACCGCCTGCTGGATGCCCAGAGATCTATCCAGCAGCGGGATACGGGACGTAAGAGAAAAAGCGAGACAGCCGGAGAATACGACATCCTGCCGCCGCCAGCCCTGGCCCGCGAGCTGATGGAGCGAAGCGCCGGAGATGATGAGCTCAAAATCAGGCTGGAACGCTGGAAAGGATCGTATCCGGAAAGCTTCGAAAGACTGATCCGCGCCTATTACGAGCTGCTGAACGCCAAGAAGGTCGAAAACGACCTCAGGTAGCTGATCCTTTCCTGCTGGTGGGGGGCAGTGCCGGCCGGTACAGGCCTGCTGCATCGAGGGGGCTTATCTGATCTTGCCGCCGTAGATCTGCACGGTGATTTTTTCCTGGCGGCTGGTGGTGCGGATGGTCAGGGAGCCGGTCAGTTTCGTGTCCTTCTCGAGTTTATCGACCACCAGGCGCAGGCTCGACTCCTCTCCGGGCGCGATCTTCATTTTCGACAGATCAATTTTAATGTCCGGCACTGTCGAGGATATCTCCTGGATGGTGATGGTCGAGTCGGAGACGTTTTTCAGGCTTATCAGCCTGGAGACCCGGTCGCCGGCTTTCAGCCCGGAGAAATATATCATCATGGGACTCACATCCAGATCAACCTTTACTTCCGCCTTTACCTCGAGCGCGATTATGGCGTTTTGCGGGTCGTTGGAATAGACAAAAATTTTCTTGCTCACCGTTCCTTTATAATTGCCTGAGCTGAACCTGGCTTTAAGCTTGGTCTGCTCGTTGGGCCCCAGGTTGTTCTTGTCCACGATCGCAGCGGTGCAGCCACAGCTGCTGCGCACGTTCTTGATCGCCAGCGTATCACTTCCCACGTTACGAATCACGAAATCGCCCTCAGCCGAGCCGCCCCGGTAGATGACCCCCAGGTCAAGCTCTTTCTTGTCTACCTCGATGCTGGGTGTCCCCTGAGCCCGACAAGCGTCGGGAGCGGGGCAGAGCCAGATTAATGCTGCGATAAGGGCGATCGATGCCTTGAGAATTCCCGAAGTCCTGCCGGTCAACCTTGAATCCATCTTATACTCCCTCGCTGTTGTCATTTTCCGAGTCATGCTCGCTGTCTGTGCTGGTCTGGGAGCCAAGGTGGTCCATTTCCCAGGATTGCTTGTAGGCCTGCATGGCTTCATAAAACTGGCCGTTACAGCGGTACGCTTCACCCAGGTAGTAAAAAATACCGGGGAATTCCGGTTTGCTCTCGACTACCTTCTGGAACAGGCCCTGCGATTTTTCGTATTGTGCATTTCTCAAGTAAGCCATGCCCAGCTTGAATTCCGGTTCCACATCGAAGGGGTTGAGATTTTTTGCAATCAAGTATTCGGAATAAAGCGCCTGCAGATCCTTTTTCTCGATATGCTGAAGCTCGGTCGAGAGGTTAGGATCTGTAAAAGCGGTCTCTTCCGGTTTTTCGATCCTGTCATCTTGCTCCGGGCCGAAGCTCGCTGGCCGATCACTGATATCCGGCCCGGAAAGAGCGACCAGCCGTTTCGGGTCCTCTTCACTCGGACCTGCTCTCAGGGCTATTTCGCGAAACCTGTCCGAATCCAGGGGATTGATACCGCTGGCGGCAAGCTTTTCGGTAAGCGACAGGGATTTCTTGGCGCTCGTTTTCTGGACGGTGGCAAACTGCTGGGCCACGAAAATAGCCACTATCACCAGGAGGACAAAAAAAATGACGGTGACCAGGACAAGGTTCAGGCTCATTTTTCTATGCTCCGGAGTTGTTCCACCTTCAAGATCAATATAGTTAAAGAAAATTTGAATTTCAAGCCTGATCGGTAGTTAAAATATTGACAAAACGTATGGCGCAGGCTAAAGTTTGAATGAAGGCTGTCTTTATGCGTAGGGGAGTGTATCCTACGAAATAAGTCGGCTGCATAACTTCCAATAGTAAAACACGAATAAAATGCTGCTGAAAAAGAAAAAATACAAGTCCGGAGAAGTAATTGTCCATGAAAAAACCGTGGGGAACAGCGCTTACGTAATCGAGTCCGGCAGGGTAGAGGTATCCAGAAAGTTCGGCGACCAGCGGATAGTCTTCAGCACTCTGGAGAAAGGCTCCATATTCGGCGAGATGTGCCTGATCGACCAGCTTCCCCGCTCGGCAACGGTTACCGCGGTGGAAGATACCGTGGTAACCATTTTAGGGCAGATACAGTTTCAGAACGTTTTAAGACAGCTATCGCCGCCGGTTCTGTCGATTATCAAGGTAATGACCGAGCGGTTGCGGCTGACCGGCTCGCTGGTAAGCCCTCTCAAGCTGACCAATTTCTATTACAGCCTCTGCAGCCTGATTTATTTGCTGGCCAAAGCAAAAGGTAAAGAATCGGAAAAAGGACTGTCCCTCGACTTCAAGGAGGTACTGTCGGATTGTAGCACGATTCTTGCTCTCGAAAAGGGCCAGGTTGAGAAAGTATTTAACAGGATGGTGTTTACCAGGCTGGTGCAGCTGGATAAGGGAGACGGGCGGGATAACGAAATTGAAAACCTGGTGATCAGCGACCTGGAGCACTTCGGGAAGTTTCTGGATTTCCTGAAGCTGGAAGCCACAGGGGAGAGCGGTCGGGGAGATAAAGAGCACCGGCCGATGCCTGATAAGACTTATCAAGTATTGAAAAAGCTCACCGAGGAGAGCCGCGAATTTCAGGCCAGTGGAGGTACGATAACGCTGAGTTACGAGCGTTGCCTTCAGTTGGTGGAAGATCTTTTCGGCTATCCTAAGGATGAAACGAACGAAATTTTCAAGCCGCTGATCGAGGAGGGTATTTTCAAGCTGGTTATCGACCCGGAAAGCGGCACAGGCCAGCTCACCTGTGCCGCCCCCGACCGTCTGCAAGCCAGACTCGAAGAACAGGAAGGTTTTAAAGTATTCCGTAAGATGGTCAACCTGCTGAAAACTCTTGCAGGTTGAAATATTCAAACTGCCGATTGTTTCTGCCGAATTAAATAATACCGGATAAAAATGATTGCCGACCGATGAGGCGGGTTTTAGATGCCAAAGAAGAAATGTCATTGTGAAGAGGGCGCACCGGCCTGGATGACTACTTTCAGCGACCTGATGTCCCTGCTGCTGTGCTTTTTCGTTCTGCTGGTCTCGATGTCCTCTGTGGACCCGAGCGAATTCAACAAAGCGACCGGGGCGCTGAAAGGCTCCCTGGGCATACTCACCGAGGACCCTTCGACCATGGAGCTTGTCAATGAAATAGTGCCTAAAATAAGCGATGTGGACCTGGGCGAAATCTCGATGGCCATTTCCAAGCTGCAGGACTTCGTGGAGACACAGAAGCAGGAAGAGAGTATCAAGGTAGTGATAACCTCCGAAGGGATCGCGGTTAGAATCCTGGCGCCGCTGCTGTTCGACCAGGGAATGGCCGAGCTGCGGCCTCAGGGGCTGCCTTTCCTGGCGAAAATCTTCGACCTGGCCAAAGACTGGGAGAACAAGATCCGCATAGCCGGATACACGGATGATACCCCGATTAAAAACGCCCTGTATGACTCGAACTGGGATCTTTCCTTTGCCAGGGCGAAAAACGTGCTGAATTTTGCGGTCAACTATTCCAAGCTTCCGCCCTCGAGGTTCTCGGCTGTCGGATACGGGGAATACCGGCCGGCTTTCCCCAATGATTCCGAGGAAAACCGGAAGAAAAACCGTAGAATTGAAGTCTTTATCGAGTATGACGTGCAAACCGATCCTCTTACCTGATCTTCGCCAAGCCGGGAAACTGACTGCCGCTTATTTGCAAGAGCTGGAAAATCAATCCAAACCGATTGGAGGTAGTAGATGAAAACCTGTCCTGTTTGTTTCTCGGAAATTAAAGACAGTGCACTCAAGTGTCGCTACTGCCTCAGCTTTGTCCAATCACGGATAAACGAAGGCCAGTTCTGGGGAACTTGCTTGATGGTGGGAGGCATTCTTATCGGTGCTTTCAGTTACATCAAATACCTCTACGACACAAATATCCAAATCTTCGAAATGCTGATGAAAGTTGCTATCGTATTGGCTTACCTTGGTTTTCTGATTTTCGGACTCGGCACTTTTATTGGTTGGTTTCTCGTTAAAAAATCATCCGCGCCTAAGGATGATAAACTGGAAGCAGGAAAAAAAGTTTGCTTTTATTGTGGAGAAATCATCCATGAGCGCGCGGTAAGGTGCCGTTACTGCTTAAGCTTTCTCAGGCAGGAAAAAGGTAAAATTCTGGCAACCTTCATTGCTGTAAGCGGCATTCTGATACTGACTACTGCTTACATCTTATTGCTGGCAGGCAACTATCAGGCGGAATTGTATCTACAAGCCGGAACCGTAATTATTTTCGCCGGTGTTTTGATGTTCTTGTTAATGGTTATGCGAGGGCGATATTCCTCGAATACCAGAGCGACAGAAGATATCCCGATCGAGATGTAACGGCGTACACACGCATCGGCAAACAGAGGAAGGTACCAGGGGGTGGTGATAAATGATTTGTTGGAAAGAAATCTTTGTTAGTTAACATAATAATTATTATACGACAATTATTCAGGCCTGTCTTTCAGGCCTGCTGTATCTAAATGACTATACGTTGCCAGACGATCTGCCGCCCCGCCCCTCATCATTTTCTGTATGCGGCCAGATAAAAATCTGTGTGGTCTATTTATAAATCAATATATCGTATCTGCCCGGTCCCGCTTAGCGAAAAATATTCAATAATGAGGATAAGTACTCCTGCAGATTGGTGGCCGGATGCGGGTAATACCCTGACTTGAAAGCGGCACCGAGAGCATTCAGGAGCACCGGTTTCCTCAAGGCACAGAACATTATATCACCCCAGACGATCAATACTATTCCCCATTTGAAAAATGGGTTACGGATACGCTTCTGCAGCGCTGTCAGACCGAAGGCAATAAGGTAAAAAAGCCCGATCAGGCTGCCGAGCATCTTATAAGGCATCAGAGGGGTTGAAAGATATGACCGAAATTTAATCAGCAGGTGAATGGGCGATCCGAGAAAAATCATCAGCATAAAGACCAGGATGATCATCTGCTCGTTCGAGCAGCCGGCCAAGGCCCTTTTAGCTACTTTTAACATGACAATAAAAAACACTGCGAAAAATATACCTGCATAAAATCTCCATAAAAACAAGTGGTGATAATATACATAGTTGAGGGTTCACTGAAAAAGCCAAGGAGTCTTTATAATTAATTGCAATTTAATGGGTTATGTATTATATTGGGGTCATTCATCAGGGT
>JAFGTO010000223.1 GCA_016934095.1 Candidatus Glassiibacteriota bacterium | reverse complement strand
GTCCCAGGGCAGGTAGGTCAGCCTGGGCTCGCGGCCGAACCAGCCGGCCACGGCGCGGCAGAGGCCGCGCAGGGTCAGGGCCTCGGGCGAGACCACGTTGAAGCTCTCGCCGATGGAAACGTTCGGGCACTCGACTGCGCGCTCGAAAGCCTGGGCCACGTCATCGGCGTGCACGTGGTGCAGGGTGCCCAGGCCCATGTCCGGCAGGCAGACCTCTTCACCGCGGCCCAGCTTCTCGAACGCTGTCAGGTCCAGGTTCCCGGTCGGGCCGATCGGCGGCCAGCCAGGCCCCACGATGTGGCCGGGGTGGAGCGTGGTGGCTGGGAAACCCTCGCAGGCGGACAGGCGCAGCAGCTCCAGCTCGACTTCGGCCTTGTTGCGGCCGTAGTCTTCATCCGCCAGCCGCAGATGCTCCTCCCGGGTCGGGGCGAACTCGGTGGGCCCGTAGACCCACATAGTCCCGCAGCAGACATAGTGCCTGCACCTGCCGCGCAGGGCCTCCACCAGCGGGGCCAGGCTGTCCCTGTCGAAAAGGATCAGGTCGATGATTACCTCGGCTCCCACTGCAGCCACGGCAATGGCGAAGGTGCCTTTCTTTTCCTCCTCCCTGCGGTCGAGGTGGATTTTCTCCACTTGCCGCCAGGCAGGTTTCAGGCTGTAGGGTTCTCTGTTGCCCCGGTGCATGGCTGCCACCCGGTGGCCGGCCGCCAGCAGGCGCGGAACCAGGTAGGTGCCGATATGGCCGGTGGCGCCGATAACCAGTATTTTCATTTTGCGGCCCCCGTTTTTTTCGCACGGCGTGGAAAAAAATATAAAGGAATGATAAGCTTTTGGAGCCGGGCGGTCAATTGTTTTGGCGGAAAGGAGTGCAATGACGGGGGGAAGTCAGGATCACAGCCAGCGGTATCCCGGCCGGCTGCGGTGGCTTTTCTGGAAGAAGCGGATCAGCAGCAGTCCGCAGACAAACCCGCCGATATGTGCATGCCAGGCCACCCCTCCATGCGGGCCCGAGGGGCCGAGGCTGCTGAAAAGCTGGATCAGGAACCAGAAAGAGAGCACCACGATGGCCGGCAGGGTGATCACCCGGATGAAGATGAAGATGATCAGCAGGGTATGCACCCGGGCGAAGGGGTGGAGGATCAGGTAGGCGCCGAGCACCCCGGCGATAGCCCCGCTGGCCCCGATCATCGGCGCGGCTGACCCCGGCTCGGCCGCAACCTGTGCCGTAGTGGCAGCCAGGCCGCAGACCAGGTAGAAAAAGATGAAGCGCACGTGACCCATCGAGTCCTCGACATTGTTGCCGAAAATCCAGAGGTAGAGCATGTTGCCCAGCAGGTGCAGCCAGCCGCCATGCAGGAACATGGCGGTGAGGACCGAGACCAGCGGGTTGTGGAGCCCGGCTGCCAGGTAGGAGGAGACCCTGGTCATGCGGGATGGGACCACGCCGAAAGCCTGCACCAGCACCTGGTGGCTTTCCGCCGGCATGGAGAGCTGGAAAAGGAAGACCAGGCAGTTGATCACGATCAGGGTAACCGTGACCACCGGCCTGGTGCGGGTAGGGACATCATCCTTGAATGGGATCATGCGGGGTCTTGTGGTTAAAAGAGTACTAGCAGCAGGGCAGGCGGAACGTGTCAGGATCCTGTTTAGCCGGATAAACCGTCAGCCCCGGTAGTTAAGCCTGGTCATTTTTCAGCTCGCCCCGGGCCGCAGGAAGCAGTATGGTAAAGAGGCTGCCCTGGCCCGGGGAGCTCTCGACCTCGATTGCTCCGTCGTTTTCCTCCACCGTTTTTTTCACGATGGCCAGGCCCAGTCCGGCGCCCTGGTCCCGGGTGGTGAAAAACGGGTGGAAGATCTTTTTCACGGTCTCGATGTCCATCCCGCAGCCGTTATCCGCCACCTCGAGGGCCACCATGCCGCCCGCAGCGCTGCGTGCGCTGACAGCTACCCTGCCGCCGGCCGGCGGCAGGGCGGCCAGGGCATTGGTCAGCAGGTTCAGCAGCACTCGCGAGAGCTGGTCGCGGTCCGCGTGCACCGGGAACCGGGATTCAGGGATGTCGACCACGATCCCGGCACCGGCGGGCCCGGCTCCGGCACGCACCAGAGCTGCAGCCTGCGCGGCCACGGCGGCCGGGTCGAAATCGGTCGGGGCTGGCGGGGCCGGCCTGGCATACTCGAGGAAATGGTTGATTATCGCCTTGAGTCCGTTCAATTCCCCGATCACCCGGTCGAGGTAGCCGGCGGCCTCGCTGCCGGGTGCGACTTCCTGGCGGGCCAGGGAGGCGAAGAGCTCGACCCCGCCCAGGGGGTTGCGGATCTCGTGGGCCACCCCGGCCACCATCAGGCGCAGGTTTTCCTCGCGCTCGCTCAGGCGCTCGCGCATGCGGTTGAGCGCCTCGGCCAGCACTGCGAGCTCGCGCACTCCCCGGCTGCCGATCTCGACCGGGCGGCCCATCCGGCCGTGGCCGATCCGGTCGGCCTCTGCCACCAGGCGGTGCACCGGCCTGGAGACGGTGCGTGCCAGCAGGAAACCGATAGCCACACTAAGCGCCGCGCCCAGGAGGACAAAGGCAAAGATGGACCGCCCGAGCCCGGCGATAAGGTCCAGGTATTCCGCACCGGCATCGGCACCGACCACGGCTGCCACCTGCCCCTGCCCATCCGGCACCGGCGCGAACCCGGATTTGTACCAGGCCCCGTCCTCGCCGCGGAAAAGCACGCTGGCCGCGGCATCTCCGGCCAGGACTGTCTCGAGCTCGCGGCCCTGGAAGCGCAGACCGGCATAGGACGAGCCGATGGGGATGCCCTCCTCGGTGTCGATCAGCGACCTGCCCTGCGGGTCGAAAAGATACAGCCTCCTCAGGCCGGTCTGCTCCTTGATGGTCAGCAGGCTGCGCCGGTAGCTGAGGTAGTTCCTTCGGTCTTCATCGCCGGGCTCGAAGGTTGAGAGAATCAGGGGGTTGAACCTGGAGGCGGTGGCCTGGGCCACTGCAGTCAGGCGCTCACCGAGCGCGGTGTCGAGACTGCGGCGGGCGGTCTCATAGTAAAAAAGGCCGCTGGCTGCGATCATCGGCACCACGAAGGCCACGAACGCCACGATGATTCGCGTACGGAGCTTGAAATTGCGGGGCAAACCGGCCTCCCTCCGCGCACCGGATCGTCTTGCAACTGGAGATGATTGAGGCTCCGCTTGGTTGTTCAGCGGAGGCCGGTATTGGCTAAAACCGCCTCGATTGCTTGCTGCAGGGGCGCCGAAAGATAGATGCTGCTGTCGCCTTCGGTCACGAGGTTGGCGCACATGCGCAGGGCGTAGTGGTTTTTAAAAAAATAGAGTCCCGGCTCCAGGGTGAACCCCATGCCGGGCATGATTTCGCGGTCGTCATAAGCCAGGTAGCTGTCGAAACGCACCCCGAAATGATGGTCGTAAGGGTTGAGGTTGCTGCCCAGGGGGCGGGGCAGGAGGTGAGGGTTTCCGCCGAGCCTGCCCCTTGCGGCCTGGTCAACCTGGTAGCCCCTCAGGCTCTTGTTTTTCGGGAGATGGCGGTTCAGGATAGCCAGGGCCTCTTCCGCTGAGGCTACAATGGAATTCCAGTTTTCTGCCAGGGAGTCGGGAACCTCTTCCTCGACAAGGAAAGTCCAGCCCAGGCGGGCGTACATGCTTTCCGGCTTTTTGAGCAGGCGGGCCGAGACCTCGACATAGATCAAATCGCCGCGGGCGACAGGCCTGGCCTTCTTTTTGTCCGGCACGTAATGCTCGAGCAGGGTGTTTTCTCCCACGGCCACTGCGGGTGCTGACTTTTCCTCGAGCCCCAGCTTTTTCAGTTGTTTCCCGATATACTTCACCAGGTCGTAATCGGTTACTTTCTTACCCTTGCTCACCCTTTCGCTCAGGTACGCGGTAATACCGGGCCGGAGGGAATCGAGCCTGGCCGCCGCCTGCTTGTGGGTTTCCACGTCGGAGGTGCGCCAGCGTGTATTGAAGAAAGAAAGGATGGAGCCGCTGGAGATCACCTCGAAACCCTGGGAGACCAGCAGCTCCAGCAGGCCGCCGTCGATGCGCGACAGCTCCGGTATCTGCAGCTGGTGAGAGTAATTGAGACATATTTTCTTGGCGACCGGGCTGAAGTTATCCTTGATCAGCGAGAGCATCTCATCTCGGCTGCGATAGGGCAGTGGGTAGAAATTGATCCCGCTGAACACTGGCTCGTCATCGCGGTGGTAGACCAGGTAAGGCTTGCTCAGGGTCGCCAATGCCGGGTAGAAAATGACCCAGCGCCACCTGGTCTGTCCGTTAAGCCCGAGGAACTCTTTCTCCGGGTCATCGAAAGTGCCCTGTCCCGAGAAAACCCAGCCGTCAAAGCGTTTCTCCAGCATGTAGGCCTGCATGCTTACCATCTGCGATTCATTCAGCAGGTCTCGTCCCCCGGTGGGCAGTATCTCCGCCCGGCCGGCTGCGCTGCAGATCAGCATCAGGGTTACGGCAGACAACATAGCGGCAATTCTCAGCATGGTCGTACTCCTGGTCCTGTCGTGAGGTTCTGTTTCTATTTCAGCTCCAGCCTCCCGTAGGCGCTGGGCTGCCTGAACGGATGGGCCCCGCACCAGTCCCACAGGTGCTCGTCCGGGCCCTCTGCATCCCCGGCAGCAAAATTTATACCCAGAGTCAGCCCGGCCTCAGGCCCGGCGCCGATTTCGCTCCAGGGCACGGCCAGCTCCACGCAGAAACCCCGGTCCCGGTCAGTGGAGTCGTTCAGGGTACCCTCGCAGCTAACTGCAAAGACAGCCTCGCTCTGCCAGCCGGCGTCGCTGATACCCTCCGTTGTCCCCCGGTCATCCTTGACCTGCCCGAGGAGGTTGATATGGTAGACAATATCATCCTCGAGCCATAGATCGGTGGCGTCCTTGCGCGGGTCCAGCAGCACCTCGATCATGTCATCCTTGTACAGCGCCCGGTGGTCGCGCTCTGTCTGGTATCCCACCAGGTTCCGGTCCGAGACCCGGTAGGCGATATAGAGATAATTTTCGTTCCAGAGGGTGTAAATTTTTACCTGGTTGGGGTCGGGCCCCTCTCGCGGGTCGTCGAGGCGCAGGGTGTCGGCGCCGGCCCACTCGTCAATCACCCCATCGACAACCACCGCCGCCGGGGCACGGTAACAGTATACCTTGCGCGGGGACGGCTCTTCCTTGCCCGCAGCCTCAGCGGCTTGCCCGGCCGGGGACGGCGGGGTTTTTTCCCCGCCCCGGCAGGAGGCTGTGAGGCAGGCCAGCACGGCGACTGCCGCCAATAACACCGAAAGGTCTATTTTTGCAGGCAAGGCTCGCATGGTGCTCTCCTCCGGATGAGGTTGTTCTGCAGGGAGACAGTCCCGGTTGCCCTGCGCCCGACAGGCGGAGTCATTTGCCGGTTTCGGCGAAAGCCGCGCGCAGCTTTTCCAGGGTCTCCAGCGGGTCCTCCACCAGCACCCGGGAGCCCCGGCTGATCATCTCCAGCAGTCCGATTTCGTTGCGGTGGCGCGGTATGATGTGGCAGTGGAGATGCTCGATACTGGCACCGCTGGATTTCCCCTGGTTGTACCCGATGTTGAAGCCGGTGGGGGCATAGACTTTTTCCAGGGCGGTTATCGACTGTTCCTGCAGGCGGTGCATGGTAAGAATTTCCTCCCGGGTGAACTGGCGGATGTCTGTCAGGTGCCGCCGGGGGAAAATCATCAGGTGGCCGGGGTTGTATGGGTAGAGGTTGAGGGTGACTATCATCAGCTCGTGCTCCAACACGTCAAGCCGGGGGACCCGCTCATCGCGGTCGCGCAGGGCGCAGAGTATACAGTCCACCCCGGGCTTTTTCCCGCGCACGTAGGACAGCTTGCCCGGGATAATCAGGTTCCGGTCTATTCTCATCTGAGGCCTGCCTCGGCTGGAAGTACGCTGTTTCAGCTTGCGGTAACATAAAACCCGGCTGCTCTGAATGCAATAGCTGTCCGGGATACGGGCGGTGGTTTTTTTTCTTGACAGCCTGGCACGATTATTGTATATATATAAAATACTGTGCATAAATATACATAGTCGGGTCGGGACATGTCTGATTCCAGAAGCAAGCGCCGCTCGCTGGTAATGAAAATAATCACCGATACTCCGGTTTCCAGCCAGGAGCAGCTGCTGGAGCTGCTGGCCGCCCGGGGGATACGCACCACCCAGGCGACCATCTCGCGGGATATCCGGGACCTGGGTCTGGTCAAGGCGGCGGTGGGCACCGAGAGTTACCGCTACCTGCCGCCCGGCCGGAGAGCCGGCACGCCGGGAGGGGGTTTCCTGGGCGAGGCGATTCATTCGATCAGGTGCGCGGGCCATTTGCTGGTAATCCAGACCCGGCCGGGTTATGCCCAGTCGGTGGCTGGTGCGGTCGATTCTCTCGGCTGGGCAGAATTGCTGGGTACGGTGGGCGGCGATGACACTGTGCTGATAGTGGCTGCAGACCCGCAGACCGCTGAGGAAGCACGCCTGCGCCTGGCCCGTTTCTTTGCTGTCGAAACCGGTTGACCGCCCTGCGGCCGGGACGGCCGGTAAAGCCGGTCCGTAAACTTCAACCAGATGAAGAAAGGTGCAGATGATCAGAGTCGGAATATACGGGGCCACAGGGTATACGGGACAAGAGCTGGTAGAGATCCTGCTCGGCCACCCGCAGGCGGAGCTGGGTTTTCTCACCTCGGAGACCTACCGGGGCAAGAAGTACTCGGAAGTCCTGCCCTGCGCCTGCGAGATGCCCCTGGCCGGTGCCGCGGAGGCGGATGTCTCCTCGGTGGAGGCGGTCTTTGTCTGCCTGCCGCATACCACCGCCATGGAAAAGATCGCGGAGATATACGGGCCGGGGTTGAAAATAATCGACCTGAGCGCGGATTTCCGCTTCGGCAGCCCTGATGAGTACGCCAGGTGGTATGGGGTGGAGCATAAAGCCCCGGAGCTTATCGGGCACAGCGTTTACGGGCTGCCCGAGCTTTTCAGGGAGCGGATTCCCGGGGCCGGGATTGTCGGCAACCCGGGCTGCTATCCCACCGGCGCCATCCTGGCGCTGGCCCCGGCGGCTTCCGCCGGCCTGCTCGGCGGGGACGCCCGGGTGATAATCGATGCCAAGAGCGGAGTCTCCGGGGCCGGCCGCAAGGCGGACCTGATGTACAATTTCGTCGAGGTCAGCGAGGACATCCGGCCCTACAAGATCGGCCGGGCCCACCGCCACGTAGGCGAGATGGAATCGGTGCTCGGGTCCCTGGCCGGGAATGCGGTCGGCGTGGTTTTCACTCCCCAGCTCGCCCCGTTTTCGCGGGGGATCCTTTACACTATCTACCTCGATTCCGGCGGTGCGGACCTGGCCCGGGTGCGCCGGCTCTACGAGCGGGCCTATGCGGAAGAGCCGTTCGTCTGCCTGCTCCCCCCGGAGGAACCGGCACGCCTGGCCTATGTCCGAGGAAACAACGCCTGCGTGATCGGACTGCACCGGGTCGAGGGCAGCAAGACTGTAGTGATTACCGCAGCCATCGACAACCTGGTCAAGGGCGCTTCCGGGCAGGCTGTGCAGAATTTCAACCTGCTGTTCGGCCTGCCCGAGACCACTGGGCTGAGCTCCGTGCCGGGAAGGCTTGTCCGATGAAAAAAAGTTCTCCACTGGTGCTCAAAGTGGGCGGCGGCGAGGTGGACGACAGCGGGTTCCTGCAGGCCCTGGCCGCGGCTGTGGCCTCGATGTCCCGGCCCCCGGTGATTGTGCACGGGGGCGGCAAGGAAATCGGCTCGTGGCTCAAGGTGCTGGGCCAGGAAGCCCGTTTCCACCAGGGCCTGCGGATCACGGACGGCAGGGCCATGGCCGTGGTCGAGATGGTGCTCTCCGGCGCGGTGAACAAGCGCCTGGTGGGTGTCCTGGTGGCGGCCGGGGTCCGGGCGCTGGGCCTCTCGGGCAGGGACCTGGGCCTGGTGCGCGCCCGCAAGCTCGAGGCCGAAGTCGACCTGGGACACGTGGGCGAGCCTGAGGCGGTGCAGACTGAAGTCCTGACCCGGCTGGTCGGCATGGGTATGGTGCCGG